>JANXAA010000331.1 GCA_025061865.1 Acidobacteriota bacterium
CCAGGGGCAGGAGGGACCGCAGGGACTCCAGGAAGGGGTAGCCCAGACGTTGCGCATTGCATAAAATCGTACAGCCATACATCCCAAGGCGGCGATGCGACCCGACACGGACGTCCCGTATTCCGAGTGGCTGGCCGAGGTCCCGCCCGAGGAGGCCGAATACTACCAGAACATCGAGGACTACTTTGGCCGCAAGGGGGGTTTTCCCTGGGTCGTCCGGGGCCGAGACTGGCTGACCGTCCGGGGGTGGTTCGAGAAGGGCATCCCCCTGACGGTCGTCTACCGGGCCATCGATGAGTTTTTCGAAAAATTTGGTCGCGAAGAGGCGCCCCGCTTTCTCGGCTTCGTCGAAAACTTCGTCAAAAAGCATTGGCGGCTTTACCGGGCGGCGACCGTCGGTCAAATGGTCGTTGCGGGCCTGCTCCAGCAGGTCACGCCAGCCCGGCTGGGCCAGTGGCTGGAGAACTGGGCCCAGCAGTTGGGCCGGTCGGCCGAGCGGGCCCGGGACCGAGGCCTGGAGGACACGGCCCGGGTCCTGGAAAAGCGGCGGGCGTCGCTTCAGCGGATCCGTCGACAGGTCCCGACCGAAGGGTCCGTGACGACTGAACTGATCGAACAGATCGAGCACAAGCTGGAGAACTTTCAGAGGACCCTTCGACGGGAGCTCTTTCGAAGTCTCCCGTCGAGTCTTCAGGAGGAATGGCGAGCCCAGGTCCGACAGGCCTTCTTCCAGCGCCTCGAGGGGTACCTGGCCGAAAGACAGCGGCACCGCCTGCTGGATGAGGCCGTCGTCCGACGGCTCTGGCAAGAGTTGCAATTGCCCGACTTTTCCCTTATTCATTATCTAACCGAAGCATTCCGGTCTTCTTCCGATGCAGGATGAGGTCCTGGGGGATACGACATCCCAGCCTCGCCTGCTACGGCGGGGTCGTGAAGAGCCTGAACCCGTCAGGGTCCATGGCTCTGGCAACCTGAGTTTTTGGGACTTGGATCTTAGGTTTTCAGGGGTCAGGGATCGGGAGCCAGGGGCCTGAAGCCGGCCGGATGTCTGAATTTGTCCCCTACCCCTGATGCCGATACCTGCGGCCCCACTTGAAAGTCAGGTTAACAAAGCCTTAGGTCCAGATGTCTCGGGGCAGTGGTCCCTTTGGCCGGGGCTCGAGACCCGACACCTGGGACCCATCGGCGGAGAGGTGACATCATGGGCTTTCCGGCGCATCGTCCACGACGGCTACGGCAGACGCCCCTCCTGCGGCGTCTGGTGCGAGAGACGGTCTTGACGCCGGACCGCTGGATTTTCCCCCTCTTTGTACGGGCCGGCCGAAACGCCCGGGAAGCTATCCGCTCCATGCCGGGTCAGTTCCGCTGGACAGTCGACCGACTCGGGGAGCCCGTCGACCAGGCCCTGGAGGCCGGTGTGCGAGCGTTTATCCTGTTCGGCCTCCCAGAAACCAAGGACGAGGTCGGCTCGGGGGCCTATGCCGAGGACGGCATCGTCCAGACGGCCATTCGAGAGCTTCGTCGCCGGTACGGCTCGAGCGTCCTCGTCTTAGCCGACGTGTGCCTCTGCGAGTATACATCCCACGGCCACTGCGGCGTCATCCGGGACAGCCGGGTCGATAACGACGCGACCCTGGACCTCCTGGCCCGGACGGCTGTTTCGCTGGCTACCGCTGGGGCTGACGTCGTAGCGCCCTCGGCCATGATGGACGGCCAGGTGCAAGCCATTCGGCGGGCTCTGGATGAGCGAGGATTCACCGAGACGCCCATCTTGGCCTATGCGGCTAAGTTCGCCTCGTGCTTTTACGGGCCCTTCCGGGAGGCCGCTGACTCGGCACCGGCCTTCGGCGACCGGCGGGCCTACCAGATGCCCTTCCATCGACGGGAGGCCCTCCATGAGGTCGCCCTGGACGTCGAGGAGGGGGCCGACATCGTGATGGTCAAGCCGGCCTTGGCGTACCTGGACGTCATCGCCGCCGTCCGGGCGCGTTGGCCCCTGCCGGTAGCGGCTTATAACGTGTCCGGTGAGTATGCCATGGTCAAGGCGGCCGCCGCCCAGGGTTGGATCGATGAGGCCCGGGCCGTCTTGGAAACCCTGACGGCCATCCATCGGGCCGGGGCTGACATCGTCCTGACGTACCACGCAGTCGACGCCGCCCGCTGGCTCCGGGACGGCACGTGGGATGCTCTACTGTAAGGCGAATGAGCAGGTCGGCCGGGGAGCCCCAGGGCCGCCGGAGAGAAGAAAGGGCAATCCTGATCCTTAGGAGGTCCTTACAGGTATCCTCCCGACCTGCCTATCTGCCGATTAGGGAGTCTATCGATGGTCGAGACTCGCGCGTGGGAAGCACCCCCGCGTCCCTTTCCCGTCGCCTATAGCCCCAAATATCGGGTCGATTACGGAGCTCATATCTTTCCCGTCGAGAAGTACGACCGGATCTGGCAGGCCCTCCGACAAGACGACGTCTTGGGGTCCCTCTTGGAGGTCGTCAAGCCGGTCCCCCTACCCCTGGAGGATCTCGCTCGGGCCCACACGTGGGAGTACCTCCAGAAACTCGAAGAGGGCCGGCTCACGGCATACGAAGTGGCGATCTTGGAGATCCCCTACCGGCGGGACGTCTACGAGGCATTCCGTATCAGTTGCGGCGGGACCTGGCAGGCCACTCAGTGGGCTATGCGGTGGGGCTTAGGCGTGCACATCGGCGGCGGATTCCATCACGCCTTTCCCGACCACGGGGAAGGCTTCTGCATGTTGAACGACGTGGCCGTTGCCATCGAGAAGGGCCTTGCGGAAGGCCTGTTCCGGCGAGCCTTGATCGTCGACCTGGACGTCCATCACGGAAATGGCAACGCGGCTATCTTCCGGGGCCGGTCCGACGTGTTTACGTTTTCGATCCACCAGGAAAACAACTATCCCTTTGTAAAGCCCCCCAGCCACCTGGACATCGGTCTCCCGG
>JANXAA010000332.1 GCA_025061865.1 Acidobacteriota bacterium
TCGGGACGTCGTCCGATGGGTCCTGCCCGGGTCAGTCCCCCCGGAAGTGGCCGACCAGACGGTCCTGGACGTGACGGCGGACTTACAGACGCCTGTCATTTTGTCCTGTATCGACGCCAGTCTCGCCCGGGAGCTGGAGCCCCAGTGGGCTCAGCGGGGATACCGGGTGTTCAGCAACGCCAGTGCCTTTCGGCTTCACCCGACCGTGCCCCTCCTCATCCCGGAGGTCAACGCCGACCACTATGCTCTCGTCCAGTACCGGGACTCGACATGGAAGGGATTCATCGTGACGAACCCCAACTGTTGCGTCACCGGTCTGGCGATGGCCCTGGGTCCGCTGACGAAGCGGTGGTCCCTCGAGCGGGTCTACGTGACGACCTTCCAGGCCGTGTCCGGGGCGGGCCTCCAGGGCCTGGCGGCGCTTCCCATCGCCGACAACGTCATCCCCTGGATCGCCGGGGAGGAGGAGAAACTCCAGAAAGAACCCCCTAAGATTCTGGGTTGGCTTCAGGGGGCTCGGGTCGTCGATTACCCCGTCGAGATCGTCCCCAGCTGCTATCGCGTGCCGGTCCGCCACGGTCACACGTTGGCCCTCGTCATCGAGGGTGACTCCGACATGACGCCGGAGCGGGCCGTCCAGGCGTGGCAGGACTTTCGACCGCCGGATTGGGTCCGCCAGCTTCCCTCCGGTGTAGGTCAGCCGATTCGGGTCTGGACGGAAGTCGACCGGCCCCAGCCGGCCCTCGACCGGGATGAAGGCCAGGGCATGGTCGTCCACGTCGGTCGAGTTCGAGGACAGGCCGGCCGCGTGTTGTGTACCGTCCTGGTCCACAACCTCATCCGGGGTGCCGCCGGAGCAGTCTTACTCAACGCTGAGCTGTCGGTGTCGTTGAATCCGCTGTGAATGGAGCCTATCTGCCCATCTGCCGACCGACCCGTGAGGATGACTGCCCATGAACGAACCCGTGTTGACCGTTCATAAGGTCGGAGGCGGCGCCCTCCGGAACCCAGAGGACTTCGGACAAGTCGCCGAGGTGCTGCGTCAGTCACCGGGTGCCAATGTGATCGTCGTGTCCGCCCTCCACGGCGTGACCGATGAGCTCTTGCGCGCCGCCCGTCGGGCGGCCGATGGCGCTCGACCGGCGGCCCTTGAGGCGCTTCGGTTTTTGCAGGACCGTCATGCCACCTGGGCCCGACGACTCCTGCAACCCCCGGGCCTCACGCAGTTCCTGCGTTTCTACGATCGGCTCCACCGAAACGCTCAGTCGATCTTGTCCAGCATAGCTCGCCTCCGGGAGACCCCGCCGGCGGCCATGGACCGCCTCCTGAGCTTGGGCGAGCTCAGTTCGTCATACATGCTGACCCTCTTTCTACGTCAGCAAGGCTTTGCCTCCGCCTGGGCCGACGCCCGGCGGCTGATCCAAACGAATAACCAACACGGTCATGCCCAGCCTCTGTTTCCCGAGACGCGCCTGCGGACTCGGGAAGTCCTGACGGCTCTCCTCCGGGAGGGCATCGTCCCCGTCGTCCCTGGCTTTATCGGCCGGTCTGCCGCCGGCCGGACGACGACCCTGGGCCGTGGCGGTTCGGACCTGACAGCGACCCTGATCGCCGTCATCCTGAAGGCGACTCGGGTCGTCCTCTGGACCGACGTGGCCGCTATCATGTCGGCCGACCCCCGGCTGGTCCCGACGGCCTTCACGATCCCAGCCGTCCCTTATGAGGAAGCCGTCTTACTGGCCAAACTGGGCGTCAAGCGGTTCCATCCCGAGATGCTGGAGTTCGTCTACCGGCAGGGCATCCCCGTAATCATCCGAAGCCTGAAGGACCTCCAGGCACCTGGCACGACCATCCATATGGACGCCCGCCTCCCAGACGGACCCCACGTCATTGCCCACCTACCCCACGTGACCCTCGTCCGTCTGGAGTATGCCCTCCCCCTCCGACGCCCCCTGCTCCGGCTCCTGCGGGCCCTCTACCGGGAATTCCGACCCCTGGCCGTCATGGCTCAGCAGTGGCCGCCGACGATCACGCTCCTGATCTCGGGCACGCAGGTCCCCGAATCCCTTCGGGAGAAACCCGGTCGGCTCAGGGCCAAACGGGTTCACGTCACGACGGCCGGTCTCATCATGATCGTCGGTCAAAACTTGCGGTCTTATCTTTCGACGGACGATATCGTCCCTGGGCCGGCTCGCGTCCTCCACGAGTGGGCTACCGATGCGGCTATCCCCGTACTGGTTCCGACCGAACAGTTGACGGACCTTGTCCGGACGATTCACGACCGGTGCTTTGCAGAATCGATGCGAGATGCGAGATGCGGGATGCGAGGTGGGAGATGCGAACTGCAAAGTGGGAACTTAGGGGCGGAATCCTGAAGGTCACCGGTCGATGCGGGCGGCGAATTCAGGGCGCGCGTGGAGGGAGCATTTTACCCCCCAGACATCTCAAGACGCCGGCCTTGATGCTGACGTCCTGCCAGGGACCACCCGGACCGTCGGCTGGGGGCGAATTCGGAAGACTCGGACCTTCCGGTCCGCACTGGCCCAGGCGACCGTCGAGTCGGTCCCTAAGGCGGCGTCCCAAGCCGTCCAGTCCGTCGCCTGCCAGAGAGTCCGACCGGTCGTGACGTCCACGATCATCGGCGGTGCATCCATGAACGTCAGAGCTACCCAAGCCGATCGACTGGCCCCCGCTCTAACAAGCGGGGCTTGGATTTGGTGTCTTGCATCTTCTACGAGGATCAGGCGGGTGACCGGCGCCCGGAGCGGTAGGACCCACAACCGGTTGCCATTGCGAACGTCCAAGGCATACAGTAGGAGGCCGCGTGTGGCGACGACCAGGACGTCCTGAGCTGTCTGCACGGGTCGCACGGTCACGCTGGCGCCTAAATCCAGCCGCCATCGAAGACGGCCCCGTTCGAGGTCCCACAGCCACGCCCACCGGCC
>JANXAA010000333.1 GCA_025061865.1 Acidobacteriota bacterium
CGTTGACGGAGGTTTTCCCGGATGCGGTCGGCCGTGGCGAAATCTCGTCGCAGACGGGCCTCGTGACGGAGTTGAATCAGCCGTTCGATCTCTTCGTCGATCTGGGCCTCCGAGACATACACGAGGCCCAGGATAGCATCGATACGCTCCAGCCAGTCCAGAACCCGCCGGGCACCGGGGCGGCCGATTTCGTCTCGGTCGAGCCAGACGTTCCACTGACGGACGGCCTGAAACAGGGCGCCCAGGGCCTCGGCGATGCCGAGGTCGTCGTCCAAGGACGCCTCGAAGGCCTGGGTCAGGTCAGCCAGGTGGGCCTCGACGTCAACTCGGTCGTCAGCCCGATGAGGCTCCGTCTCGAGACGGCGGCGGACGCTGTGGAGGCGATGGACTGCCTCGTGGGCCGCTCGCAGGGACTCTCGCGTGAAGTTCAGGGGTTTCCGATAATGGACCGACATCAGCAGGTAGCGCAGGGCCAAAGGGTCGACGCCCTCGTCCAGAAGCTGGCGGACCGTCAGGACATTGCCCAGGGACTTAGACATCTTCTGGCCCTCGACGATGAGGTGCTCACAGTGGAACCAATGACGAACGAATTTTTTCCCCGTGGCGGCCTCGCTCTGGGCAATTTCGTTCTCATGATGGGGGAATATGAGGTCGACGCCCCCGCCGTGGAGGTCCAGGGTCTCACCGAGGTAATCCATCGACATGGCCGAGCACTCGATGTGCCAGCCGGGTCGACCAGGTCCCAGGGGCGTTTCCCAAAAGGGCTCGCCGGGCTTGGCGGCCTTCCAGAGAGCAAAGTCCCGGACGTCCTCTTTCGTGTACTCGTCGGTTTCAATCCGGAAGCCCTCGATGAGGGCGCGGGTGTCCAGTCGGGAGAGCCGGCCATAAGCCGGAAAGGAAGCGATGCGGAAGTACCAGGAACCCTGACTTTCGTAAGCGTGCCCCCGCGCAGCGAGTCGCTGGATCAGAGCGACCATCTGGGGGATGTGGTCCGTCGCCCGAGGGTAGTACTCGACCCGCTCCAGACGGAGGGCGTCGTAGTCTTCAAAGAAGGCCTGGATAAATTGGTCTGTGTATGCTCGGAGGCTCAGACCCGCTTGTTGGGCCCCCCGGATCGTCTTGTCGTCGACGTCCGTGATATTCATGACTTGAATGACACGATTTCCTCGATACTTGAGATACCGCCGCAGGAGGTCCTCGCAGATGAAGGTCCGGAAATTCCCGATGTGAGCCCGGTCGTAGACGGTCGGGCCGCATGTGTACATCCGTACCACGCCGGGCTCTTGCGTCTGAAGGGGCTCGACCGTACGAGACATCGTGTTATATAACCGCATCACCCCCACTCCGTCGCTCTGATCTCCGACCCGTCACGACACCTCTTCATTCTATGGAACTTTCCTGGCCCGACGCAACGCCCGCCGGAGTCACGGCGCCCCTTGGGCATTGGGTGTTCGGCGGGAGGCGATACGTAACGGAGGCTGAACCTATCCCCTCCGGCCTCAACGAAGGCTTCTTTCAGGACCTGCCACGTCGTCTCTTGACGCCGGGATGACTCCCGGCGTTAGAAGGAGGTGACACCGGCATGACGGCCGGTGTGCGGACCGACCCGACCCATCTTCTCTATCCCCGACTCCTTTATCTGCCCGCCTGCCTATCTGACCTAGAACTTTGGCTTGACATGACCGGATCGGACACCTACTTTTAGACGACTGTCAGGGGACAGACGACGTGAGGTCTACCCGATGCGCCTGGGTATCATCGAATACATCGACTCGGCCCATTTCCTGCCGGGTCATCCGAAGTGCGGCCGCTTGCACGGTCACACGTACCGTGTGGAACTCGTCATCCAGGGCCAACCCGACCGAGGGATGATCATCGATTTTGCGGACCTTAAGAAGAAACTTCGAGAAGTCCTTCGTGTGTATGATCATCGGTCTTGGAATGAGGTCCTGGAGTACCCCTCGGTCGAGAATATCTGCGTGCGACTGGCCCAGGACCTGACGCAGGTCCTCGACTTTCCGTTTACCCTCCGGGTGTGGGAGGGTCATGGCCAGTGGGCCGAGTTGAGCGCTCCAGAAGATTTATCTTAGGTGCTGGATGTCAGGTCTTTAGGGGATCAGGACCCGGGTCTTTTCCAAAGCCCCGATCCCCGACGCCCGAGCCTCTGACCCCTAAGTCCTCGTATCTAATACCGGCTATGGTGCGAGCCATCGGACTGTTATCGGGCGGTCTGGATAGTACCCTGGCCTGCCGGCTTTTGAAGGACCAGGGCGTGGATGTCATCGCTGTCCACTTTAGCACAGGCTTCTGCCTAAACGACCACCGGCGGGTCGTCCGGCGTCGAAAAGACCAGGGCAAGGACTTGTCCCACAGCGCCCTTCGAGCAGGTGCCAACTTGGACATCCCCGTCGAGGTCATCGACATTTCCCAGGAGTACTTCCGGAAGGTCCTCCTCCAGCCTAAGTACGGCTACGGGTCGGCCATGAACCCTTGCTTGGACTGCCGCATCTTCATGCTCCGCAAGGCCCGAGATCGGATGGCCGAGTATGACGCCCAGTTCGTCTTCACGGGAGAGGTCCTGGACCAGCGTCCGATGTCCCAGCACTTCCGGGCCCTCCAAACGGTTGAGCGGGAAGCCGGTCTTGAGGGCCTCCTTCTGCGGCCCCTGTCGGCGAAGCTCTTGCCGCCCACGATCCCCGAGAAGATGGGCTGGGTCGACCGGGCAAAGCTGCTGGGCCTGCGGGGGCGGAGTCGGAAGGTCCAGATGGCCCTGGCTGAAAAGTACGGCATCGTCGATTATCCCCAGCCGGCCGGTGGGTGTTGTGTCCTGGTCGACCCCAATTTCGCTATGCGGCTCCAGGACTCTCTGCTGCACCGTCCGACGGAGGTCATGGACCTCCGGGATATCCTACTCCTGAAGGTGGGGCGTCATTTCCG
>JANXAA010000334.1 GCA_025061865.1 Acidobacteriota bacterium
TCAGCAAAACGCCGTCTTCCGGTCCTTGACGGTCATCCTCTTGCGGGGCCTGATGGTCGGCCTGGGCGTGGCCACGTGGGTCCGGCGACGCAAGTTGTGATTAGACGGGAGTTCGGGAATTCGGCAGGTCGGGATCCGGGAATTCAGCAATCCTGAAGTTCGGCAGGCCGGCGATGTGAGCACCCAGCACTGCGCCGCGGGAATCCTCAAAAAACAGAGCCCTATCGTTCAGTCCCGTACCCTTCGACCTTCCCATGGCGGGAGTCCTCGAGTCCCGAACTCCTGAATTGCCGAATTCCCGAACCAGGGGGAGTGACGATGCGACCGAAAACGCTGATCGTCTTGGGCATCCTGGCGGTCATCGCCGTCGGTCTCGTCGTCTTGGACGCCTACTGGACAAAGCGCCGAGAACGCCAAGAGGAGGCCACCAAGAAGGTCCTGGCGACCCTGCCATGGGAAAAAATCACCCGCCTGGAGGTCCAGACGGAAAAAGAGAAGGGCGGCCTGATCGTCCTCGAGCGGACATCGGCCGGCTCCCCTGCGACCTGGCAGATCCGCCAACCCATCCAAGAAGAGGCCGACGGGAGCGCTGTCGACCGCCTCTGGAGCGGCTTAAAAGACTTAAGTTACAGCAAAAAGTTTGTGATGGCCTCCGGCATGAAACTGGCTGACTTCGGCCTGGACCCGCCCCGTTCGCTTATCCACCTAAAGGACGCCGAGGGCCATACGGTGGCCACCCTGCGGGTCGGTCAGAAGACCCCCGTCGAGGGGGACCTCTACGCCATGCTCGAGGGAAGCCCAGACATCCTCATCGTCCCAAGCTGGCGGGAGTCGACTCTCGTCCCGGCCCTGAAGGACCTTCGGAACCGCCGGTTGACGACCCTTAAGGCCCCGGACTTGGCCCGCATCGTCATCGAACGGAAGGGTCTCGAGCCCCCGACCCTTGCCTTCCGGAAAGACAAGGGCCTGTGGCGCCTCGAACAACCCCGCCCTCTATTAGCTAGCACTTCGACCCTGGCTGCCCTAGCGAGTACCATCGAGTTCCTGGAAGCCGAGGACTTTGTCGCCGAACAGGCGACGGACCTGGCGCCCTATGGCCTCGATCAACCAGAGGTCCGCCTGACTGTTGAGACGGCCCAGGGCGCTCAGCAGGTCTTTTTGATCGGGAAAAAACGGGACGACGCGACCTTCTTTGCCCAAGTCGCCCAGCGGCCCCGTATCGTCGCCGTCCGCCGGGCCGTCGTCGAGGACCTCCAGCGGGGCCTCGACTACTGGCGGTCCCAGCAGGCCGCCGACTTCGAGTCCTATAACCTCCAGTCGGCCCGCCTTCGGGAAGGCACCCAGACCTGGGAGCTAGTTAAGGAGACCCAGCAGGGTGAGACCTGGAAGGAGCGATGGTTCCTGAAGACTGGTGCCCAAAAGAAGGAGCTTCCCTCAAACACCATCGAGGACCTCTTCCGGGAGCTGGATTACGCGGAGGCAGCCACCATCCGGGACGACGTCCCCGTGGCGGAGTTAGCCTCGATGGGCTTGAACAACCCGGCCCTGGTCGTCGAGGTCACCGACAAGGATAAACCGACCCAGACCATCGAAATCGGCCGGGTCGGCGACAAGATGTATACCCGGAACCCGGCTTTCCCCTCGACCGTCTTCGAACTCAAGAAGGAACCCGCTGATAAAATTTGGCGAGCCTGGGAGGAACTCAAGAAGAAGCTGACGGAACAGAAAAAGACGGAACAGAAAAAGTAGGAGCCTGCTGGAGCGTGCCCTTACCGGACGACGACCCAGGCCATGCATTCCAAGTCCGTTTCCTCTGGAAGCGGCACGGGCGGCCGATGCGGTTGAACCGGGTGGGGGTATGTCCCTTTGAAATGGCGGAGACGTTTTACCCACTCCCTCTCAGGACCCGGAGACTGCTGCTGCCAAAGTAAGCGCAATCGGACCAGGGCGGTCCCCCGGTCAGGGGCGCCTCTTCAAAGTACCGAAGATCGTTCCGTTCGGCTGACGGAGGCAAGGTATGGAGCCAGTCCACGACCCTCCGCTGGACTGCAGGGAGGCGCGGTTGGGCTGTAACTTGTGGGCAGATCCGGCTCCAAAAATGTCGCCGCAGTCTGGTTATCGTCGGACGGGGGTCTAAGTCCGCCGGGAGAGGCTCTGCCTCTTCCGAGGGACCGCAGCGAATCGCACGAATGGCGTCAATCCGAGTCTCTAGGATCTTGCCTTTTCCTTCGTCCCAGAACAACCAGTGGTGCTCGTTGGTCTTGACATTCCGAAAGGCCGCAAAAAACCCGTGATACTCGCCGTGGCCGCTTTTCGCTGTTCCCACCCCGAGGGGGATTTGCTGGAGCCGGGCCTCACCCGCCTCCTGGAGAAACCGAAAGTAAGTCCTGCAGAAGGAACTCACCCACGACGAGCTCGCTTTGAGCTTCCACCAGTTCCTCCAGCGCTTGGGCCTCTCCTTGAGCCAGACGCCGTAGGATGTTGAAATCCATGGGATTCGGCGTTTCCCCTAACCCGGAAGCGTCCAGACCTATCGTGCGGTTGATGGCATCCAGCTTGTCATTCAGACGTCGCAGGATTTTGAGCAGACTCTCCCGTTCCTCTTCGGGGCAAAAGTTGTAAATGTCTACTACCGGATGCAGGGAGCCGATGCAGTCCAGCCGCCCAATCCGCTGAACCAGCCGAACTGGATTTCAGTGCAGGTCGTAATTGATCAAGACCCCCGCGTCCTGAAGGTTCTGGCCTTCAATGAGGACGTCCGTGCTGATCAAGCGGTCGATTTCCTGGGCCGGGTCATCGAGTCGACGACGATGGGCTTGAGGGGCAAAGCGCTCGATCCGGTCTTTCCCCTCCAAAATCTCCAGGTCGGTCCGATAAGGCTCCGAGGGGTGCACTTCCAGAAGGCGGAGCCA
>JANXAA010000335.1 GCA_025061865.1 Acidobacteriota bacterium
CCTGATTATCTATCCCGTATCTCCCTTTCGGAGTGGAACGATGACGCAGCCCGTCTCTTATGAAACCCTACAGGTCGAGGCCCAAGGCCCCATCGTACGGATATGGTTGAACCGGCCGGAGGCCCGCAACGCCCTCAGTGACCAAATGATCGCCGAGTTGACAGACTGCTTTCAGTCTCTCGCGGCAGACTCGTCCGTGCGAGTCGTTCAGGTCGGCGGTCGGGGCCCCGTATTTTGTGCCGGGGCTGACGTCGACTGGCTTCGCCGGTCGGTCGAGCTCACTGAGGAACAAAACCGCCGGGACGCCCAAACGTTGGCCCATCTGTTAAATTTGATGAATCAAGCCCCACAGGTCCTGATCGTCCGGGCCCACGGGGTTGCCGTCGGCGGGGCGATGGGCCTATGTGCCGTCGGGGACATCGTCGTGGCGGCCGACGACACGAAGTTCGGTTTCACCGAGGTCCGTCTCGGAATTGCCCCCGCGATCATATCGTCCTTCGTGTACCGGAAAATCGGGGAGACTTACATGCGTCGGTATTTCCTGACGGGAGAGGTCTTCCCGGCCGATGTGGCGAAGGCCATCGGCCTGGTCCACGAAGTCGTCCCGACCGAGGGGCTGGATGAACGGGTGCAGGCCCTCACAGAAGCCGTCCTAGCGGCGGGTCCCCAGGCCGTTCGGACGACGAAGGCCCTGGTCGGCCTCGTTCCCCGGCTCCCCTTCGAAGCGGCTCTGGCCCTGGGCGTCGACACGACGGCCCGACTCCGGGTGTCACCCGAAGGCCAGGAGGGCCTGCGGGCTTTCCTGGAGAAAAGGAAACCCCAGTGGTCGTCGTAAGGCGGTAAAATGGACAAAGGGGCAAGTCGGCCGGCGGGCAGACAAGCAGGTCGGTCGGAACGCCACCCGTGATGGTGGCGGCCGATGTCAGGCCTCACACGACAGGATGGGGCAAGCGAGCGATCTGGAGGACGTCGGCCAAGACGCCGTAGGCCGTATGAACGGGCGTCGCCCGGGCCCGCTCGACAAGGGCCAGCGGGGCGATGGAGTCCGACTCGATGCACAGGAAGGCTTCCGTTTCCTTCGTTTGGGCCAGGGGGTCGGAGAGGGGGACCTCTTCGGGTCGCACGGAGGCCTGGAGGGTCCCGTCCAGTTGGCGCTGGGCCCGGCAGACGAGTTTCACGCGGTGACCCCGCTCGAGGGCGGCCCGCAGGTCCCTCGGGGAGACGCCTCGGATGCCCGTGCGGTCCACGTCGGTCGGCCTGAGGTTGGCGTCCATCCAGACGTTGGCCAAGATGCAAACCTTGACGGCGGCGTCCCAACCGTCGATGTCATGCGAGGGGTCGGCCTCGGCGATGCCGATGGCTTGTGCCTGCCGGATGGCTTCTTCCATCGAGGTACCCTGCTCCATGAGGGTTAAGACCAGGTTGGTCGTACTGTTCAGGATGCCGTAGAAGCCCCGGATCTCGGCGGCCGGCAAGCCCCACCGGACCATGCTGAAGATGGGAATTCCGTCCATCACAGACGCTTCGAAGAGGAGCCAGCGGTTTTGCGCTCGAGCCAGGGCCCGAAGCTCCCGGTAGGCCAGGGCAATGGGACCCTTATTCGCCGTCACGACGTGGAGGCCCCGCTGGAGGGCCTGTCGGACATAGTCGAGAGCGGGCTGGCCCGTCTGAGGGTTCAGGACGCTGAGTTCCACGAGGACGTCCGCTGGACAAACTTCCACGAAGGCCCTGCCGTCGGTCGGTATCGGCTGGATGCCGAGGCCTGTCAGGTCACCAGCCTCATAGGCCCGGAGCACTCCCGGCAGATCCAGGCCTTTGGGGTCGATGGCCGCTCCATGGCGGGCCGTGAAAACCCCTGTCACGATAAGGCGGGTCCCGTAAAGACCCTGAATCCGATCGGCCCGTTCCATCAAGAGTCGGACCCACGCCCGGCCGACGGCGCCGAGTCCGATTAGGGCAATGCGAAGCTCGTTCATCGGACCTCCTCAAACCGGGGCAATCCGGCGATTCGGCAGATAGGCGAGTAGGGAAACAGGATCGTTTTACAAACGTTTTTCTCTACCTGTCTATCTGCCGAATAGTCCAGTCGCCGAATTCCCGAACGATCCTCACTCATCGCCACGGCCAGCCGGCATAGTGCCGTAAGAAGTTCTCGACGATGCGAGGCCCCTCCGAGGTCAAGACCGACTCGGGATGGAATTGGACGCCAACCATCGGCCACCGGCGGTGCTCGATGGCCATGATGACCCCGTCGTCCGCCCGAGCCGAGATAAACCAATCCGACGGCAGGCTCTCCGGCTCGACGGCCAGGGAATGATAGCGCGTGGCCTCGAAGGGATTGGCCACACCCTGGAAGAGCGGCGTTCTCTCATGAGTAATCCGACTGGTCTTGCCATGGAGGAGCGTCGGGGCATGGACGACCCGCCCGCCAGTCGCCTCAGCCATCGCCTGATGACCCAGACACACACCTAACAACGGGATACGGTCGCCCGCCCGCCGGATCAGCTCGATGCAGATGCCGGCCTCGGCGGGGCGACCGGGACCCGGGGAGATGACGACGGCGTGCGGCCGCAGGTCCAAGACCCCCTCGACGGAGATAGCATCATTCCGGAAGACCCGCACGTCGGGGTCCATCTGGACCAAAAGATGGTACAGGTTGTAGGTGAATGAGTCGTAGTTGTCGATGAGCACGATCACGGCTTCATCCTCCAGGCGACCGGGTCCTAGCGCTTGGGACGAGACTTAGACCCCATTGAGAGACGTAAATCCGCAGGGCCTCGTCATGAGAGCATTCAACGTCTAGCCTACACTTCTTTTGCATAAGAAGATGCCCCTACGTAGCCTAAGTCCCTGGCCCGAAGAAGCAAGCATCGGCCTTCTTCGACCGAGCCCCAGACGATGGCGAGAAATT
>JANXAA010000336.1:0-2638 GCA_025061865.1 Acidobacteriota bacterium
CCATGAACCAAGTCACCCTCCGCCGGGTCCATCCAATCGGCGCTCCGTTCAGCCAAGCCGGCCTCCGGGGCGTACGCGATTCCCCATCCTGAAAGGGCCACCCTGGGGTCGAGCCCCAAGGCGTGATCCCCATACAACTGACGCCCGCCGCGCTGCTGGCACTCCCGACTTGAGACGCCACGATGACTCCCGGCGTTCCGAGGGTCAATTCATTCCTTAATTACCCTAGGCTCTGGCTTTAGTATAGACCCTGTCCTGGCAGAGCGTCGACGAGGGTGGGGGCGTTCGAAGCCAGAGGTACGGAGGCCTTCTGATTTACATCATGAGAACGCGTTGGGGTGACCCGCCGGTTTACCCCTACCGTCCCCTGGAGAAAGAGCCGGGCTCGGGAGAGAATCGTATCCGTCTCAGCGAGCCCATCCTTACCTTGTCAATTTGATTGAATTTTTTATGGGGGCGTCGACCTCAGACCTGGAGGTCCATAGACCTCTCCGCCGGTGGCCCCTATCCTACCTCTAAAATTCAGGTCGAATTCAGGTCGGCAAAGCCCTACTTCTTCTCTCCGGTACCCGGCTTCATCCGGCCCGAGCGGCTTGGGGGGTCGGCGCGCTTTGGGGTTGAAAGTCCGTCTCGCCGGGACCGTACTCATAGGGTCCCCGGTAGACGACGGGCAGGGGACCCGGCCAGTTCCCGTGGGGCGGGGGAGTCGGCGTCGTCCACTCGAGTGTGCTGGCCTGCCAGGGGTTGTCTTCCTGAACGACGGTGCCCCGGCGGAGGCTCCAGAAGAAGTTCAACAAAAAGATGAGCTGGGCTACAAAAATCCCAAGAGCCCCCCACGTGATGAAACGATTCCAGGGCGCCAGGGACTTCAGGAAGTCGTAGACCGTCGGGTCATAGATGTGCCGCATCATACCCCGAAAGCCCAGGAAGTGCATAGGGAAGAAGACGGCGTATGTCCCAAGGAAGCTTAGCCAAAAGTGGATTTTCCCCAGCGTCTCGTTCATGAAGCGGCCGAACATCTTGGGGAACCAGTAGTAGGTCCCGGCGAAGATGGCAAACAGGATGGCCCATCCGATCATGAAGTGAAAGTGGCCGACGACGAAGTACGTATCATGCAGGTACATGTCGGACAGGGCATTGCCCAAGAAGAGGCCACCCAGGCCGCCAGTCCCGATGAGGCTGATCATCCCTAAGACGAACAAGAGGGGCGTCTGGAATCGAAACCGGGCCCCCCACAGGCTCGCCAGCATGTTGAAGGCGACGACCGTGAAGGGCACGGTAATGGCCAGGGTCCCGATGGCGAAGAATTCGCCCAGGAGGGGATTCATTCCGCTGATGTACATGTGATGGCCCCACACAATCATGCTCAGGCCCCCCACGGCCCAGAGGGCCAGGACCGAGACCCGATATCCGAAGACCGGCTTGCGGATAAAGGGGGCCATCACGTCGAAGGCGATCCCGATGGCCGGCAGGATGAGGATATAGACCTCGGGGTGCCCCAGAAACCAGAACAGGTGTTGCCACAAGAGGGGCGCGCCGCCTTGATGAGAGAGGACCTTATCACCGAAGACGAGGCCCGTCGGCAGGAAGAAGCTGGTCCCGAGCTCCCGATCTAACAGAAGTAAAATGGCCGCCGCCGTCAGGGGCGGGAAAGCCAAGAGACCCAGGATGGAACTGATCAACAACGTCCAGACCGTCAGGGGCATGCGGAACATCGACATCCCCTGCGTCCGGAGGTTCAGGATCGTCGTCACGAAGTTCAGGCCCCCCATCGTGAAGGAGACGATGAAAAAGGCCATCCCCAGGATCCAGAGCGTCTGGCCCAGGCCCGAACCCGGTATGGCTTCCTTGACAGCGCTCAGGGGCGGATAGGCCCACCAAGCCGAGGCGGCCGGACCGCCCTCGACCCAGAAGGAAGCCAGCATAATAAGAGCCCCCAGTAGGCCCGTCCAGTAAGACAGCATGTTTAGGAAGGGGAAGGCCATGTCCCGCGCCCCGATCATGAGGGGAATCAGGTAGTTCCCAAAACCGCTGATGAGGGCAAAGGAGATGACGAAGAAGACCATGATGGTCCCGTGCATCGTCACGAGGGCTAGATACGACTCGGGCTTCATCGCCCCGCCAGAGAAGAAGCCCGGTAGGATCCGCTCCAGCCAGGGCCACGTATGGCCCGGCCAGGCCAGTTGAAGCCGAATGAGCAGGGCCAGCAAGCCCCCGACCAGGGCCATGAACATGGCCGTAAAGTAGTACTGGAGGCCGATGACCTTGTGGTCCAGGCTGAAGACATACCGGGTCCAGAAACTGGGCCGTGCCTCGTGCATTCTTGTCCCTCCGGACGGGAATTCAGGCATCCGGCAGTCCGGCAAATAGAGAATCGTCTCTACCGATATCCATCTCCTCTCTGCCCATCGGCTTATGGGCCGACCTGTAGCTACTCGCCTACAAACGGCGCTTGCTCGGCGAGCCACTGCTCGAACTGCGAAGCCTCCTCCACGTACAGGAAGCCCCGCATCCGGTAGTGCCCCAGGCCGCAGATATGATTGCAGGCGATTTCGAACGTCCCCGTCATCCGGGGCGTGAACCACACTGAGATGGTCATCCCCGGGACAGCGTCCTGCTTGACCCGGAACTCCGGCAG
>JANXAA010000336.1:2648-2888 GCA_025061865.1 Acidobacteriota bacterium
ACGTCCAACGAACGAAGAAGAACGTGCACGGGCCGGCCGACTGGGAGACGGAGCTCGTTCAAGAGCATTACGTCGTCCCGGGCCGCCGGGTCCCGTGCGTCTAAACCTACTGGGTTGTCCGCACTCACCCGGTCCGGCGCCGTACGGCCCAACCGCCCGTCGGGACCCGGATAGCGGACGACCCAGAAGAACTGGCGTCCCGTCACCTCGACTGTTAGGGCGTCTGCCGGAGGAATCCCG
>JANXAA010000337.1 GCA_025061865.1 Acidobacteriota bacterium
GCCCGGAAGTTCTATGACACGTACTACCGACCCAACAACTGTGTCCTCATCATCGCCGGCGACGTGAAGGCCCGGGACATCTTTCCCCTTATTGAACGCTACTACCGGGACTGGACGCCGAAGCCCGTCCCCGAGGTGAAGCCAACGGGTGAGCCGCCTCGAAAAGAACAGCGGGAGCATATCCCTTGGGACGCCGACGTGGCACCCCTCGCGTGGGTCGCTTACCGGATGCCGGCCTTCCGACCCGGGACGACTGAGAGCGCTGTCACTCAACTTCTCCAGGAGCTCCTTGTGTCGGAAGCGGCGCCCCTATACAAGAAGCTCCGCTACGAGAAGCAGACCGTCAGTAGCCTCCAGTTCGAGGAAGGTAAACAGGGCTTCGAGAGCTTCGACCCTCGGGTCCTCATCGTAAGCGCCCAGCTTTACAAGGACAAGTTTGCCCAACGAGGCCCGACTTACTTCGACGAAGTTATCCAGGACATCATCGCCGGTCTCGACGCATTGAAACAATTTTCCCGGCAGAAGGACGCCCGGTCCCAGCTCGAGACGCTCAAAAGCAAGTACCGATACGATTTTCTGGCGTCCCTGGTGAGTCCAGCCGTCATCGCCCAGACGTTTGCTTGGTACTACCGCTTCGACCGGGATCCGGCTGTGTTCGAAAAACTCTTGGATTCGGTCCAGCGGCTCACGCCCGAGGATATCGACCGGTTTGCGCAGGCGCACTTCGTCCCCGAAAACCGGGTCGTCCTGACGCTGGCGTATGGGGGCAAAGCGCAGGAATCGGGAGTCAGGGGTCAGCAATAAGCCAGGCCTCAGACCCGACCTCACCCCTGCCCTAAACCCCTCAATCCGCTTATGGTAGGGCACAGCGATGCATCGGATATGGTTGATTACGACCCTGGTGGGCTTCGTCTTTGCGCTGGCTCTGGCAGCAGAGCCGCTTTCCCGTGTCGTCTCCTTGAGTTCCCCGTCGGCCCTTTTAAAAATCCGGATTATGGTGAAGGCCGGCTCCGCGATGGACCCTGCGGGGCTCGAGGGCTTGGCCTACGTGACGGGCCGGCTCCTCATCGACGGCGGGTTTGGTGACCCCCAAAACCCTGTCACGAAGGACCGCCTGGCCGAAATCACGCGACCCTGGGGGAGCGGCGCTTTTCCCGAGGTGCGAGTCTCGAAAGAGACGACGACCTTTTCGATGACCGTCCCCCGAGAGGTCTTGGACCGTTACGTCCGAGAGGTCTTGACACCGATGTTCCGCCAGCCGCTCTGGGCCGAGCGGGAGCTCGAACGGGTCCGGGCCGAAGCCCTTCAGGAGCTTCAGTCCCTTCGCTTCGAACAGATCGAGCTCGTCGGCCTGGTGGCAATGGATGCCGTCATTCACGCCGGTACGTCGTATGCCCACCCCGTCTTCGGCACGGTCCAGGGACTCCGACAAGTGACGTCCGAAGCCGTCCGGCGCTTCTACACCACGTACTATCGGCCCGACAACGTCGTCGTCGGCGTCAGTAGTGACGACCCGGCTGTCGTCCGTCGGCTGGAGGCTGTCTGGCAACAGGCTCGCTCTGTCCAGGTTGATCCTCTCTCCCCACGTCCGGTCGACCCGCCGCCTCCGCCCCAGGGCCGGGAAGTCCTCATCATCGCCCTCCCCGGCGCTATCTCGACGGGCCTGCACGCCGGCTTTCCTATCCCTATCACCCGGGCCCATCCGGATTATTGGCCCCTGTATGTGGCCAACGTTTGGTTTGGGACCCACCGAGATAGCTTCTCTCACCTCTACCAGGTCATCCGGGAAGAGCGGGGCTATAACTACGGGGACTACTCGTATATCGAGCACTTCGAGGGGCGGCCCTTCTTTCTGTTCCCACCGACGAACACGCCCCGGCGTTACCAGTACTTCAGCATCTGGATCCGACCCGTCGCCCATGACTATGCCGTCCACATCATGAAGGCCCTGACTTGGGAGCTGGAGCACTTTATCCGTACGGGCCTCACGGAGGAGCAGTGTGAGCTCGCCAAGAACAAGGCCCGAGTCCTTCACCTAAACCTGGCCGAGACGATCGACCGCATGTTGGGTTATCGCTTGGACGACCTCTTCTATGGCCTGAACCCCGGCTACCTGGACGCTTACCTCCCTAAGGTCGAGGCCGTCACGTGCGATCAAGTCAACGCGGCCATCCGCAAGTATCTGCAGGCTCGGGACCTCAAGTACGTCGTCGTGACCGATGAGAAGGTCGCCCCGCAGCTAGCCGAGGCCATCGCCCAAAACGGTCCCGCCTGGGGCAAAAAGCCGGAAGACTACCAGATCCCCGTCCGGCAGGAAGGCGGCCGAAAGGTCTACATGGTCCCGGCCGACAGGCTCCCGACCCTCCAGCGAGACGCCGCCTGGGCCTACTACTGGCTGGACATTCCCAAGGAGCGCATCCGCATCGTCCCGGTCGCCCAGCTCTTCGAGACGGCCGAGATTCCGTGGGGCAGTGGCGACTCTGCCCGGCCTTGGAAATCGTCGTGGACCGCCAGGGGCGATATCGCCGATACCTAGTCGGGCGGTCCATGGGGCATGGACCGGTCCGTAAGGGGGCCTTGAGGCCTGGACTTCGGACAACCTCTCTTATAATCCGACGTATACGGGAGCTTCTCCACGATTATTTAAAAACCCGGCTTCGGGTTGGCACCGCATCCATGTGAAGGCCCGACCCGGGCAAGTCTAACCTTCCGGAGGGTTAAGGAGAGACCTCGTCAATCCTCGCCTAGCCCGCCGCACTCAGATTCCTTACCCTTACCCACCCGATAAACGGCCCCGGGCGGTCTTCGGGGCGGAAGCTTGCTGGGAGCGAATATAATCTTGGACGATCCCCTCGAGGACGTCTAAGGGGATGGCCCCGTTCCG
>JANXAA010000338.1 GCA_025061865.1 Acidobacteriota bacterium
AGTTTCAGCCTTGCGACCGTACTACCCAGGTGGGGTGCTTAACGTGTTAACTACGGCACTGAGTGGGTTTGTCCACCCAACACCAAGCACCCATCGTTTACGGCCAGGACTACCCGGGTCTCTAATCCGGTTCGCTCCCCTGGCTTTCGTGCTCTCAGCGTCGGGCTCGGTCTAGCCGGCCGCCTTCGCCTCCGGTGTTCCTCCCGATATCTGCGCATTTCACCGCTACACCGGGAATTCCGCCGGCCTCTCCCGGCCCCAAGGACCGCAGTTTCGGACGCCCCTCCCCGGGTAAGCCGGGGGCTTTAACGCCCGACTTACGGCCCCGCCTACGCACCCTTTACGCCCAGTGAATCCGAGTAACGCTCGCCCCCTCCGTATTACCGCGGCTGCTGGCACGGAGTTAGCCGGGGCTGATTCCACCGGTACCGTCAGACCCGGCGATTATTCACCGCCGAGCCGTTCATCCCGGTGAAAAGGGGTTTACAACCCTTTCGGGCCTTCGTCCCCCACGCGGCGTCGCTCGGTCAGGCTTGCGCCCATTGCCAAAGATTCCCTGCTGCTGCCTCCCGTAGGAGTCTGGGCCGTGTCTCAGTCCCAGTGTGGCCGACCACCCTCTCAGGCCGGCTACCCGTCGTCGCCTTGGTAGGCCGTTACCCCACCAACGAGCTGATGGGCCGCGCGCCCCTCCGCCGGCGGTCGCATGGCCGAAGCCAGAGGCCACCTTTCCTCCCGGCGCCATGCGGCCCCGGGAGCGTACGGGGTATTAGCCCCCCTTTCGGGAGGTTATCCCCCTCCGGCGGGCAGGTTACGCACGTGTTACTCACCCGTTCGCCACGCTACTCGGCCCCGTAGGACCTTTCGCGTACGACTTGCATGCATTAGGCACGCCGCCAGCGTTCACTCTGAGCCAGGATCAAACCCTCCGAATGCAATTCGGAAGCGACCTCACGGCTCAGGCCGCGAGGGCGAAACTCTCGGACGAGGGACCTCAGTGACCCAATTTTCAAAGAACGCGTGAGGAAGCCAGCCTAAATATAGCCAACCATCGGCCCGATGTCAAGCGGGGCACCGGGCCGGCCGACCCGTCGACGGTCAGCCATTCTAATATATAACCCGGCGTCCGGTCCCTGTCAAGCCAAGCCCCATCCGTCAGGACCCCGTCGGCTTCGTCGATCGATGCCCAACCTGGCGGGCTGACCACTCGGAGGTCTCGGCCATCGACCCCTCCAAAAGTCGAGCTTGACCCTGGATCGTGTCTCCCGTGACCCGACCCTCAAACTGCACAGGGACCTGGGCGCCACCGAGGTTCAGCACGGACTGAAAGCTTACTCGGTCACCCCGTATGTGGCCTTGGGTGATGGCAGCCCGTGGGCCGCCGCTTTGGAGGATATCACCGCTGATCTTCTGGAATTGCTGACGGACATGGGCCGTAAAGGTCCCTTCGCCGACCGCCGTCCGGAGCGACCACCGCCAGGTTCCCTCGACGGAGGCAGGCACGACCCAATAGTAGAGCGTATGTTGATAGGTCGGTCCCGGGACCTTCACGATGTCGTCGGGTTCCCAGTCGCCCATGTCGTAGTCGTGGGACACGATGCGGGTCCCAGGCCGGAGCTCTCGGAGGAGCTTCGGACGGAGCCGTAGGTTCACGTCGGGTAGGAGATACAGCATTACGACTGTCGCCTCCCGGATGTCGACCTGGAAGAGATCGCCTTCAAGGAAGCGGACTCGGTCAGTCACACCAGCCTTGGCGGCGTTAGCCTGGCTTTCCTGGATCCGCCGCGGGTCGATGTCGACGCCCACGCCCCGGGCCCCGTACTTCTGAGCTGCCGTGATGACGATCCGACCGTCCCCGCAACCGAGGTCGTACACGACGTCGTCGGCCGTGACCTTGGCCATCCGGAGCATCTCCTCGACGACCTCGTAAGGGGTCGGCACGTAGGGCACGTCGGGCGACCGCTGTTGGGCCGCCCCCCGGGGAACCGTCCCGGCTATGGCAAGAGCGATTCCCAAGATGCACCATCGCACGAAGTCTCGTCTCGTCATGGCGGACCTCCCTATGGTATGGATGGATGCCCGACCCCCACCTGCCCCTCCGCGAATTACCCCCATGATTTGCTTCGTCACGACGTCATGTCGTCACGGTGTACCGGCTGGCCGGCGCCTCGCTAAGACCAGGGCCGGAATCCCAGCCAGCAGGACGGCGACGCCAGCCAGGGCACCGCGACCCGCATAGGCCAAACTCGCATGAAGCATGTAAAGGCAGACGACACAGAAGACCAGGGGCGTGACTGGGTAAAGGGGGACTCGAAATGGGCGTGGGACGTCCGGTTCCCGATGCCGCAGGACGAAGAGAGCCACGCCGGTCAGGAAAAAGAAGAACCAGAAGACAGGTGCCGTATAGCTGACCATCGTCTCGAATCCCTGGCGGGTCCACGCCCCAAACAGGACGAGAGAGAAGGCGATGATGCATTGGACCCAAAGAGCATAAACAGGCGTTCCGGACCGGTCATGCCAACGACCCAAGAGGGCAAAAATGGAGAAGTCTCGCCCCAAGGCATAATTCGTCCGGGCCCCCGTGAGGACCGTACCGTTGACGCCGCCCAGGGCGGCGACGGCGATGAGAAGGCTGACGAAGACCGCCCCCGCCGGGCCCAGGGCTCGCCCAAGCAGGTCAGCGGCCACGACTTCCGAGGTCCGGACGCCTGCCAGGCCTAAGCCCCATAGGTAAGCCATGTTCGCAAGGACGTATACGGCCGTGATCAAGCCGACACTGCCGATCAGGGCACGGACCATGTTGCGACGCACGTCCCGAAGCTCGGCCGATATATAAGCGGCCTCGTTCCAGCCCCCGTAGGTGTACAGCACGAAGACCAGGGCCAG
>JANXAA010000339.1 GCA_025061865.1 Acidobacteriota bacterium
AAATCCCTATATACCGAACTGACTCTACGAATCTCTTGCATTCTGTATCTTACATCTTGTATCCTGCCTTTTCGGGGAAGTCCCTCCGCGCATGGCCGCAAGTCATCCCCCCTCGGGGAGAACCCCAGGGACGGGTCGGCTTGCTGATGGGCTGTGTCCAGCGATTTTTGTTTCCTCACGTTCACCGAGCGACGGTGCGGGTCTTGAGTGCCCTGGGCTATGAGGTCGTTATCCCCCGAGATCAGGTTTGTTGTGGCTCCCTATGGGTGCATGAGGGTATGCGGGCCCGGGGCCAGGCCCTAGCCCGGCGGACGATCGACGTCTTCGAGCGGGCCGGCGTCGATTGGGTCGCCGTCAATGCGGCCGGGTGCGGTTCGGTCATGAAATCTTACGGGGAACTCCTGCGAGACGCCCCGGCCTACGCCGATCGGGCCGAGACCTTCGCCCAGCGGGTCCGGGACGTCGCCGAGCTGGTCGTCCGCATGCCCCTGGATGGACGCTTCCGGAGGCTGGACCTCACGGTGACCTATCATGACGCATGCCACCTGGTCCACGCCCAGCGCATCCGTCGAGAACCTCGGGATATCCTGCGGTCCGTCCCGGGTCTGCGGCTGGTCGAGCTTCCGGAGTCCGACGTGTGCTGTGGAAGCGCCGGCGTCTATAACATTCTTCATCCAAAGACGGCCAGGGCCCTACTCGCCCAAAAGATTGACAATATCCGCCGGACGGGCGCCGCTGTCGTCGTCAGTAGTAATCCTGGGTGCACACTTCAGATCGAGCGGGGCCTTCGGGAGCGGGGTCTCGACGTGCGGGTCGCCCATCTTATGGAGGTCCTGGCATGGGCCTGTCCCGAGCTATGAAGGCCCGACGCCTTAGAAAGGCTGGGATCCAATTCCGCAGAGACGTCGGCCCGACTTGCAAGCCGGCGGCCGGCGCCGTCCTCCCCGAGACGCGCCCGACCTTTCGAGGGGTCGACCTCTCACAGGCCGTCCCGTCCTACGCCGTACGCGTGACCCTTCGCTACCAGGTCGTCCGCCCCCGGGAAGCGCGCCGGGCTCGGGTCTGGCTCGCTGAGGGTCCTGACGGCCAGGGCGCCGTCTGCCTGACTGACGATGCTGGCGTCGTCTGCCTGCGTTTACAGGTCCCTTCCCGGGTCTATGCGGCTCTGGAGGACCCTCGCCTGCACTTGAACTTGTGGGTCGTCGAATGCGTAGCCCTACGGCGCTCGGAATGTTAAATCGGTGAAGGATCTCAATAGATCAGAGTCAGAGATTAGGCCTTGCTTCCTTTCTGAAAACTCCACGCCCGATACCGAACCCCTTCACCGAGCCAAGACTTCCCGCAAGGCACTCAGGAAGTACGCTACGTTCCGAGGATGGCTCCCGTAGCCCATGAGGCCGACCCGCCAGATCCGGCCCGCCAGAGGTCCCAGGCCGGCCCCGATCTCGATCCCGAAGTCTTCCAAGAGGCGCCGGCGGACCCAGGCATCGTCTACGCCGTCAGGGACACGGATCGTGTTGAGATGTGGAATGCGATCTGCCTCTGAGCGGACCCAGTATGTGAGGCCCATCGCCTCAAGGCCATCCCGGAGCCGAGAGTGGTTCGCCCGATGGCGGGCCCAAGCGTTTTCAAGGCCCTCTTCCCGGAGGAGGGTCAGGGCCTCGTGAATGGCGTACAGCAGGGGGATCGGGACTGTGTGGTGATAGACCCGTGCGGCATTGGCGCCGGCCGCCGGGGGCTTCCCGAGCCAGTAGTCCGCTAAGGCTTGAATGTCTAAGAAAAAGCTGACGACCGGCATTTTTCGACGTCGGACGGCGTCCAGGGCCCGTTCGCTGAAGGTTACCGGTGAGAGGCCCGGCGGCGCCGAAAGGCACTTCTGACTCCCCGAGTAGACGACGTCCAGGCCCCATTCGTCGACTTTCACGGGGACGCCGCCCAGGGAGGTCACCGTATCGACCAGGGTTAGACATCCGTGCCGACGGGCGATCTCGGCCAGCGTGGCCGCATCGGAGAGGACCCCTGTCGAGGTCTCGGCGTGGACGAAGGCGACGACCTTGGCGTCTGGATGCCGTCGCAGAGCGTCTTCCAGCTTTTCGGGGTCGACTGCTCGACCCCACTCCTCTTCGACGACGACAGCGACCCCACCGTGACGCTCGACCATTTCCCGGATGCGGCCGCTGAAAAAACCATTTTGACAGACGACGACCTTATCACCCGGCTCGACCAAATTCGCCACGCAGGCCTCCATACCGGCTGTACCCGGACCCGAGACGACGAAGGTCACCTCGTTACGGGTCTGGAAGACGTACTGCAGGAGTGCCCGGATTTCATCCAGGAGCCGAAAGCCCGTCGGGTCAAAGTGACTGACGAGCGGTCGGGCCAGGGCGGCCAGCACGCGGGGGTGGACTTCCGTAGGCCCGGGTCCCATCAAGACCCTGAAAGGCGGATAAAACGATGCCGTGCGCATGAGATACCTCCCGATCAGACGCGGAGCGAAAGGCTCATGGGCCCCAAGCATGTCTCTTAATCATACTTAAACGCCGGGGTTTTCCCAAATTTCTCGACGCGTCTCCGCTGGACCTGGATGGTAACGGCTGTAGCCTTGAGGGACTCGTATGTACCGCCTTGGCGGCGTTCTGAAGTCTTGGACGATATTTGTTGACCCCTGCGACGCAGAGAGCATTGGGATACCCCCGATCCCTTTGGGTTCCGCAAGCATCGTCCCTCCTGGGGCTATCCTTTTCCTAGCACCCTCGACATCTCTGCGGTGCGGGCCTGGGGCACGAGACACATACGCAAAATCCCTATATACCGAACTGACTCTACGAATCTCTTGCATTCTGTATCTTACATCTTGTATCCTGCCTTTTCGGGG
>JANXAA010000033.1 GCA_025061865.1 Acidobacteriota bacterium
CCGGGACTTGCCGTTGGAAGGCCTCGATCTTCCGCAGGGCCGCGATCAGACCGTCCGGCCGACCGACCAGACGGGCCCCCCGCTCATCGGCCATGTACTCCCGTGTGCGGGATACCCAGAGCTGGATAAGTAGGGCCGCGATAGGGGCCAGCAGAGCGGCGACCAGTAGTCCGATGGGGTGCATCCCGTGGTCCCGTTCATCGTCCCGGGACCCACCCGTGAACAAGAATGCCCACTGGGCCATCCGAGCCAGATACATGATGGCCCCCGCGATGACGGCAGTGACCGTCGTGATCAGGGTGTCTCGATTTACGACATGGGAGATTTCATGGGCCAAGACACCTTCCAGTTCTTCGGGCCGCAAGAGACGCAAGATCCCATCCGTGACGGCTACAGCCGCATGATGAGGATCCCGCCCCGTGGCAAAGGCATTGGGGACCTCCGTCGGGACCCGGTACAGCCGAGGCATGGGCACGCCCAGCCGTTGGGTAAGGTCCCGCACGATCCGATGGACGTGGGGTGCCTCCGCCTCTGTCAGGGGCTCGGCCCCGTGGAGGGCCAGGACGATCCGGTCCGAAAACCAGTACGCCAGCCCGTTCATCAGCAAGGCCAACCCTAACGCCAGGGTCAACCCCACGCGTCCCCCGATGAGGTCCCCTAGACCCAGTAAGAGGACCGTCAGGAGGACCAATAAGGCGACTGTTTTGGCCTGATTCTGCATGGCGGACCTCCACAGCCATAACGATAGGGCCCCCCCATCCTAATTTTCCCCTTCATCTTGAAGGTGCCCGCACCCCAACCTCCCCCTTTGTTGAGTCTGGTTATATCATATTCCTTTAGTAAGGACCTGTCAATACAGCCCCCCCCACCCTCGGGGGCCGCCCGAAGACCCCTGGGCAGGCAGGGGACCTTGCGTGTACATTATACCTCATAGACTGACCTATCTCACCCTGCTTACCCCGAAGGACAAGGTCCGAAATGCTCCGACAGACCACGGTTCGTCTGCGGACCGATCGCCTGTGGGTCATCTCTGACCTGCACCTCTGGGACGACCAGCCGACAAAGATACAGGCCTTTACCCGATTGGTTCGACGGGCGACGGCGGAGGGCGTACCGGTCCTCTGCGGAGGAGACTTCTTTCACCTCTTTCTGGGACGGCGAGGCTGTCAGACCTTCCTCCAGCGGCACTTGTTTCAGTTCCTGAGCGACCTTCGGGCGGAGGGCTTGCAGTTCTATTGGGTCGAGGGAAATCGGGACTTTCGGCCTGAATTTTGGAAGCCCGTCGTACAGGGCGTCGGTCGGCGGATGGTCGGTCGCGTCGGGACGTACCAGATCGGGATGGTCCACGGCCACGGGCTGAACCGTCGGGACTGGTCAGACTGGCTGTGGCAGAAGGCCGTCCATAGCACGGTCGTCACGACCCTGGCGCAAGCCGTCCCGGCCTCGGTCCTCCTGAGGTGGGCCTTGGCGGCTGAGCGGCAGCTTCGGCGTTTTCCCTCCGCATACAAGCGGTGGATCCCGTGGCCCTATATCCTCCGGCGCGTCCGGCAGACAGCGGACCTACGGGGTTTTCACTGGTGGCTCGTCGGTCATTTTCACGTGTTTGCATGGGCTCTCTTGGAAACACCGGATGGCCCGGTCGAGGTCATTTTCGTCCCCTCCTGGGACGAGGGGCCGACGTATCTGGAATTCCGGGCGGACGGCACGTGGAGCCTTCACGATGTGGAGGGTGCTCGATTGGATACGAAGCCGCTGGTCCCGGCGGCGTGCGAGCTTCCCGGCGTCGGAAGCCTCTCTCGGCCCATGGGGGGAGCGTCTGGCAGCTGAGTGGCTGGAGGATCAAGGTCTCCATATCTGCGGTCGGCGCGTGCAGACGCCTTACGGGGAGATCGACCTCGTCGCTCGAGACGACGACACCCTCGTGTTTATCGAGGTCAAGACCCGGCGGGGTGACGGGGTGGTGGACTTGTGGGAGCTCGTACGGGCGGCTCAGCGAAAGCGGATTGGGCGGTCGGCCCGCTACTACCTAGCCCGTGTCCGGCCCGGGGTCCGGCACTATCGGTTTGACCTCATCGTCGTGGGCCTGTCCCCGGGGGGTCGGCCGGCCATCCGATGGCTCCGGAACGCCTGGTCCGAGGGCGACCCGTAAATTTGGTGTCAGGTGTTGGACGCTGGGGGTCGGGGGCAGGGATAAAAGATGGGTACACGAGGCATGGGTCCCTTCTCGATGAGTCCTTTCTAACACCTATATTCACTCTTCCTCGACCCGGGCGCCGGCCATGCAGTGCCAGTGATAGATCCGGAGGTACGTCTCCCGCAGGCGGCGGCTGAGGACCCGGCCCAGGATGCGGAGGAACCGCAGAGCGCTCTCGGGGTCCCGAGACAAGATGTCGGCCAGTACGCGTTGGTCGATGGCCAGGACAGTCGCTGTCTCGCTGTGGGCGATGGCGTCGGCCGACCGGGGGGCCCCGTCGACGAGGGCCATCTCGCCGAAGAACTCGCCTCGGTTCAAGATCACCAGGGCTTCTTCCCCGACACCGGGGATAAGCTTACTGATGCGGACCTGACCGTCTAAGACGATGTACAGCCGGTCGCCGGGGTCGCCTTCCCGAAAGATGGCTTCGCCCTGCCGAAAGCGTTCTTCCTGGCTAAAGGTCGTCAGGAGTTGGAGCTCCGAGGCCGAGAGGCCCTGTTCTCGGAAAAGCTCCATCTTCTGGGTATCGCTGACGCGCGCTACCTCGGCCACCGCCCGGGGGCGTTGGGGAGCCGGGGCTTCAGCGGGTCCGGCCGCGAAGAGGCGTTGGAAGAACCGCTCGGCCCGTTCGTTAGCCTGTCGGATGCGACGGGCCAAGAGTTTCCAGAAGTACCAATAGACCTGGACACTGAGGTAGCGGTCCCGGGCCATGACCTCTTCGAGGCCGGCATGGGGGAGAGCCAGCAGACGACCGGGCAGGGCCGCCTCGGCCCGCACGACGGTCGGCAGGCCGTCGATGAACTCCGTTTCCCCGAGGATCTCACCTGGTTCGACCCATGCCAGGGTCAACTGCCCGTAGGGGGTATCCCGCACCAAGCGGACCCGGCCTTCCAGAAGGACCCACAAGGTCGAGAGAGGTTGGTCTTCGGGAAAAAGGACAAAGCCCGACTCTACTTCGACCCAACGGCCTGTCCGGGCGATCTCGAAGACCTGGTCGTCCGTCATGGCCTGGAAGGGAAGCCAACGACGCAGTTCGACGGCCAATCCCAGGACGCCCTGACGGGTCTTCTGGAGGCGAGGCCATTGAAAGAGCCAGAGGTCCATCTCGGTGGGGCCGACCTCGAACATCATCTGATCCCGTTTCAGGACGAGCTGTTCGACCATCTGGTTGAAGTAGGCCTTTCGTCGGAGGAAGACGTCCTGGAGGTCGTCCGGGGTCTGTCCCAGACGTTCAGCCAGGGAGCGAATCAGGCGGGTGTACAGCTCTCGCAAGTGGGACTGCTCGCCACCCGCCAGGACGTAGGCGTCGACGGCTGCCGAGAGGGCCTTTTCAGTATCGCCTAATTCCCGATAGACCTTGGCGAAGAAGTAAGCGACCTCGGCCCGGAAGGGGTCTAGGCGTTGGGCCTCTTCTAAAGCCCCCAGGGCTCGCCGGTAGTCCATTTGGTCGTAGTAAACCTGTGCCTGGAGCCAGTAGATCTCGGCCCACTGAGCGTTCAGATGACGGGCCAGTTCGAGGAGTTCCAGGGCCTTCAGGGGCTGCCCCCGCTGGATGTAGACCCGAGCCAGACTAACGAAGTGCTGAGCGACGAGGTCGCTTTCCCGACGGTGCCGCTCCCATTCGGTCCGGAGCTGTTCGGTCTGTTTCTCTTCCTGGCGTCGTTTCAGGTCCCGGACCCGGGCTTGATTGAGGCGGAGGGCCAGGCTGTCGGGGTACAGCCGGAGGGCCGCCTCGAAGAGGGCGATCGCCTCGTCGTATCGATGCTGAAGGACCAGGCGCTCGGCGATGCGGACAAAGTCCTGAAGCGACAGGTGTTGCTGTAAAACGTCCGGCCAGTCAGAAATTTCTGGCGCTTCGTCCGTCATGCATCTATCTCTTCGAAGGGTCTCGGGTTACGGGTCCCCGGATAAAAGGACTACGGGCCTCAAGACTACAGACCTATCCCGCTGAATGGGGCCTTCTTGGCTCCGGGCGAGGCGAACCGAGAGACCCGACCAAAGCCTAAATCTATATGGAGTCCTCATGATCCTGGCCCTCGAGGCTTTCACCCCGTACCCGCTTCGGCCAGGGTAGCCGGTACTTCGGTCGGGGTCCGGGGACCCTTCGGAATGATGGCGACCCGGCGGACCCGGTCGTCCTCGGCCACACGGATGACGTGGACACCCCCGGCCTGGCGGCTCCGGAGGGGAATCCCCCCGACAGCGAACAAGAGCGTGAGGCCGTTTTCGGTAACGATGAGGGCCTCGTCGTCGGGTCGGACGACCTTAAGGTCCACGATAGGACCTGTCTTTTCCCGAGGCCGTGCGATGTAAACGCCGCTGCTTCCTCGCCGGTAGATGGGGACTTCTTGCAGAGGGAGGCACTTGCCGTAGCCCCGAGCCGTCACAGCCAAAAGCCGTTGCTCAGGGTCGTGGACGGCTTCCATCGCCACGACTCGGTCGCCAGGCCGCAGACGAATGCCCCGCACGCCGCCGCCAGCCCGTCCCTGGGGTCGGACCTCGGCCTCGGGGAATAGGAGACCCCGGCCGGCCGCTGTCCCCAGCAGGATGAGGTCGTCCCCGTGGGTCAGGCGGACTCCGATGAAGCGATCGTCGGGGGCGCTCCGCAGGACCCGCCGTCCGTTCCGGGGGATGTCCCGGAACTCGTCGACTTCCATCCGCTTGACCCGGCCCCGTTCGGTGACCATCACGATGTACCGGTAAGGGGGTTCTTCCTCCTCGTGAGGCCAACGGACCATGCCGACGAGCTGTTCGTCCGGTCGGACTGGCAGGAAGTTGACCAGGGCCCGGCCTCGGGCGTTGGGTGGCATCTCGGGGATTTCGTGGACCCGGAGCTGATACACCCGGCCATTACTAAAGAAAAACCACAAGTAGTCCAGGGTCGAGGCGACCGTCGTGAAGGCCACGCTGTCCTCTTCCCGGAGGCCCATGCCGACCCGGCCCTTACCGCCCCGGCGCTGGAGGGTAAACGACCGAAGGGACGACCGCTTAATATAACCGGCCTCCGTCGCCGTCACGACGACCGTCTCGGCCCGGATCAAGTCCTCTTCATGGAGAGTCGGAGCCCGCCGGAGGATACGGGACCGACGGGCATCCCCGTACCGCTCCTTTAAAGCCCGCAGGTCTTCCTTAATCAGTTCCCGGACCCGGGCCTCGTCGGCCAGGACGGCCTCCAGTTCCCGGACCCGGGCCTGCAACTGCTTCAGATCGTCCAAGAGCTTCTGCCGCTCCAGGCCCGTCAGACGCTGGAGTTGCATCTCCAAGATGGCCTGGGCCTGGACCTCGGTGAACCCGAACCGCTCCATCAGACCCTGGCGAGCTGCCGCCACGCTGGGGGACCGCCGGATGGTCTCAAGGACATCGTCCAATGAGTCTAAGGCCCGAACGAGACCCTCGAGGACGTGGACACGGGCTCGGGCTTGCCGGAGCTCGAAGGATGATCGCCGTAGGATGACCTCCCGCCGGTGTTGGATGTAAGCCTGAAGTAGGTCCCGCAGGCTCATCAGCCGGGGTTGGAGATTCTGAATAGCCAGCATGTGGACACCGTAGCTGACCTCCAACTTCGTGTGCTGGTACAGTTGGTTCATGATGACATCAGGGTTCTCGCCCCGCTTGAGCTCGAGGACGACCCGGATACCCTGGCGATTCGACTCGTCCCGAATGTCGGCGATGCCCTCGATTTTCTTCTCTTGGACGAGGCGGGCGATTTCCTCGATGATGGCCGCCTTGCTCGTTTGGTAGGGGATTTCGGTCACGACGATGGCCTGTCTCTCCCGACGGAGCGTCTCGACTTCCATCCGGGCCCGGATGCGGATGATGCCCCGGCCTGTCTCGTAGGTCTTCCGGATCTGCTCCCGGCTGAAGACGATGCCACCTGTCGGAAAGTCGGGTCCCTGGATAAACTGCATGAGCTCGTCGACCGTCGCCTCAGGGTGGTCCAGAAAGTAGGTCAGGGCATCGCAGACCTCCCGCAGGTTGTGGGGCGGGATCCGGGTCGCCATCCCGACAGCGATGCCCTCGGCCCCATTGACGAGCAGATTCGGGAGGCGGGCTGGCAGGATGACAGGCTCCTCCAGCGTCTCGTCAAAGTTCGGGAGGAAGTCGACCGTATCCTTGTCGAGGTCGTCCAAGAGCTCAACGGCCAGGGGCGACAGTCGGGCCTCTGTGTAACGGTAAGCGGCCGGGGGGTCGCCGTCGATGGACCCGAAGTTGCCCTGCCCCTCGACGAGGGGGTACCGCAGGTTGAATTCCTGAGCGAGCCGGACGAGGGCATCGTAGACGGCCGCGTCTCCATGGGGATGGTACTTTCCGATGACCTCGCCGACGACGCGAGCGCACTTGGCGAACTTGCGGCCCGGCAGGAGGCCCTCCCGGTACATAGCGTACAGGACCCGCCGGTGGACGGGCTTAAGGCCGTCCCGGGCGTCCGGCAGGGCCCGTCCGATGATGACACTCATGGCGTAGTCGAGATATGCCGTCTTCATTTCCTCTTCGATGCTGATCGGGACCAACTGCCCCCGTCGGGTCATCGAGCGTCGCCTCCAGTCTTCCCCATTTCGTAAGACGATCTACCACCTTATACTTCCATCATAGGGCATTCCCGGCTCGGTCGCAATCGACGCTGAAGGCCTGGGACCCGGCACCGGGGCCCTTTCTGGGCACTACGGGCGGTTTACTTTTAGGGGCGAGTGTGTTAAAAGAGAAGAGGCGCCGTGAGCCCACGCTGTGAGGGGTTCTCATGAATGACGCTATCTTCATCACCCCAGAAGTCCAGGAAGCGGCGGAGATCCCGCTGACTGTCTTACGGGAGGACGGGAGTTCGGACCCGGACCTGGACCCCAACCTGCCTAAGGAGTTGCTCTTACGGATGTATCGCACGATGGTCCTAAACCGGGAGTTGGACGACCGTCTGTTTAAACTCCAGCGCCAGGGCCGCATCGGTTTCTATCTGACGTGTACGGGGGAGGAGGCAGCGGTCATCGGGAGTGTAGCGACGTTGAACGACGAGGACTGGGTCTTTCCGTCTTATCGGGAGACAGGCCTTCCGCTGTGGCGGGGGGTCCCCCTCCGCAAGTTCTTGGCCCAGCAGTACGGCAACGCCGAGGACAACGTCAAGGGTCGTCAGATGCCCGTCCACACGAGCTTTCGAGAGGCTCGGATCATGTCCATCTCCAGTCCCGTCGGGACTCAAATCCCCCAGGCTGTCGGCTTTGCCTGGGCGGCCAAGATCGTCGGGGACCCTACTGTCGTCCTCGTCTACTTCGGGGACGGGGCGACGTCAGAAGGGGACTTTCATGTGGCCTGTAACTTTGCCGGTGTCTTTAAGGTTCCGGTCATCTTCTTTTGCCGGAACAATCAATACGCCATTTCGGTCCCCCTAAAGCGCCAGACGGCGGCCCGGTCGATCGCCGTCAAAGCTGTCGCCTACGGCTTGGAGGGCATCCGAGTCGATGGCAACGACGTCTTGGCCGTCTATGTGGCTACGAAGCGGGCCGTCGAGAAGGCCCGGGCCGACGGCGGCCCGACCCTTATCGAGGCCCTGACTTATCGAGTCGGGGCCCACTCGACGTCCGACGACCCGCGTCGGTACCGGTCCGACGAGGAGGTCCAGCAGTGGCATACTAAAGACCCCATCGAGCGTTTCCGACGGTACCTGGAATGGCGGGGCTACTGGAGCGAACTCCAGCAGGAGAGTCTCGCGGAAGAAGTCCGGGACCTCATCAACCGGACGGTTGAGGACGTCGAGAAGATTCCACCCCCGCCCGTCGAGTCCCTGTTCGACGACGTTTACGCCCGCATCCCCCGTCACTTGCAGGAGCAAAAGGAAGCCTATCTGGCGTACCTCAAGGAGGCGGACCGATGGCGGTCATGAATATGATCCAGGCCCTCAATGATGCCCTCCGGCTGGAGATGCGGCGGGACCCCCGGGTTATCGTGATGGGCGAGGACGTCGGCCGGCTCGGTGGCGTTTTCCGAGTGACCGTCGGCTTGCTGGACGAATTTGGGCCCGACCGGGTCATCGACACACCCCTGGCCGAAGCGGGGATTATCGGGACGGCCATCGGGATGGCCCTCTACGGCCTCCGGCCCGTCGCCGAGATTCAGTTCGCTGACTTCATCTATCCGGCCTTTGACCAGATCGTCAACGAGCTGGCCAAGTATCGGTACCGGTCGGGCGGCCAGTACAGCTGTCCCCTGGTCGTTCGGACGCCCTCAGGCGGCGGTATTCGGGGAGGGCACTATCACTCCCAGAGTCCTGAGGCCTACTTTGTACACACGGCCGGCCTAAAGGTCGTCATCCCTTCGAATCCTTATGACGCCAAGGGCCTCCTATTGGCGGCTATCCGGGATGAAGACCCCGTGATCTTCTTCGAGCCGAAGCGGATCTACCGGGCAGCGACGGGCGAGGTCCCTGAAGGGGACTATACAGTTCCCCTTGGGAAGGCCCGCGTCGAAATGGAGGGCAAAGATGTCACCCTCATCTCCTATGGGGCCATGATGGTCGAGTGCCGGGAGGCAGCCCAGAAGGCCCGGGAGAAGTGGGGCCTCTCGGTCGAGCTGATCGACCTTCGGACCCTGCTTCCCCTGGACGTGGAGACAGTCGTCCGATCCGTCCAGAAGACAGGCCGGGTCGTGATCGTCCACGAAGCGCCCCGGACGTGCGGCTTCGCCGCTGAGCTGATCGCCCTGATCAATGAAAAAGCCTTCTTGTACCTGGAGGCGCCCCCGGTCCGGGTCACGGGCTTCGACACGCCGTTTCCGTATACCCTTGAGCATGACTATCTACCCGATACGGGCCGCATCTTGAAGGCTATCTACGAGACAGTTCACTATTAATCGGCAATTGGAGAGTTCGGGGATCGACCGAATAGGCGGGTCGGCAGAGGGGCAAGTAGGGTGGAAAATCTTTTTAGGGGCCACTACAACTGCTAGTGGCGACGGCGGTCCGAAGGACCGGTGAGTCGCTCTGACTCACCGTAGCCGCAGCAATGGATCGCTGACTAACGCGCGGCGAGTCATCTTGGGGCCATCCCGACGGGCTTTGAGTCGAGCATACGATGGCTCTCTCGAGCGGCCCGGAAAACTCCCTACGGGCTCATCTGCCCGACCTTCTAAATGATTAGGATGCCGAATCACTGGAGGAGTCTTCATGGTCCTAGAGTTTCGATTGCCCGATATCGGCGAAGGTATGGTCGAGGCTGAGGTCGTCAAGTGGTATGTCCAAGAGGGAGACACGATTGAGGAAGACCAACCGATGGTCGAGCTTATGACGGATAAGGCCAACGTAGTGATTCCCTCCCCACGTAAGGGTGTCGTCCTAAAGCGGCTCGGTCGGGAGGGCGAGGTCGTCAAGGTCGGGTCTGTCCTCATCGTCATTGGTGACCCGGGCGAAGCCTCGGCAACAGCGGCTCCAGTCGAAGCGCCTGTCTCAGCGCCGGCAGTGCAGGCCGGGCCTCCGCCTACACCGATGGCCGACGTTAGTGAGGCTCCGATCCCGTCGGGCCGCGTTTTGGCCACGCCTGCTACGCGGCGGGTAGCCCGAGAATTGGGTGTTGACCTCCGGCAAGTCCCCCCGACGGGACCCCATGGACGCGTGACCAAGGAAGACGTCATCCGCTTCGTCGAGGTCCAGCGGGCTCCGACGATTCCGCCGGCCTCCGTCGAGGAGCCCGTCGCCCCTGAGGTCCGCCCGCCGGCTGGCTTGGAAGAGCGAATCCCGTTGCGAGGACTTCGGCGGGTGATTGCTCGACGGATGGTCCAGTCGAAGCACACAGCGGCGCACTTCACGTACGTCGAAGAAGTCGACATGACCGAGCTGGTCCGACTACGGGATCGGATGAAACCTATCGCTGAGGCCCAGGGCGTACGCTTGACGTACTTGCCGTTCATCATCAAGGCCGTCATCATTGGCCTTAAGCGGTTCCCTATCGTCAACGCTTCCCTGGACGACGAAAAGGAGGAGATCGTCTTGAAAAAGTACTACCACATTGGTATCGCCGTCCAGACAGACCAGGGTTTGACCGTGCCTGTCATTCACGATGCGGACAAGCGGTCCCTGCTGGACCTCGCCCGCGAGGTTGAACGTCTGGCGACAGCCGCTCGAGAAGGTCGATTGGTCCTCCATGAAGCCCGGGGGAGCACCTTCACGATCACTTCTCTGGGTAAACTAGGCGGCCTGCTGGCGACGCCCATCATTAACTACCCGGAGGTCGCCATCCTGGGGGTCCACAAGATTGAACCCCGCCCCGTCGTGCGGGACGGCGAGATCGTCATCCGTTCCATGATGAACATCAGCCTATCTTTCGACCACCGGGTCGTCGACGGGGCTGTCGGAGCCGAGTTCACGCAGGTCGTGCGGGAACACTTGGAGAACCCCCACCTCCTGTTCTTGCAGATGTGACCCCAAAAGGCCAGGACATGGGGGCGCAATGAATCGGAGTGTCCAGACGGCTGAGGCGATAGTCCAAGTCTTGGACCCGGAGGGGAGCGTCGTGGTCCCAGACCTGGAACCGGACCTGCCGTCGGAGTTTCTCTGGCGGGCCTTCGAAGGCATGTTGACCGTCCGGGCCATCGACGAGCGGATGCTCATGCTTCAGCGCCAGGGCCGTATCGCCTTCTACGGGGCGGCGACGGGTCAGGAGGCGGCTATCATCGGCAGTGGCCTGGCCCTGGAACCCCAGGACTGGGTCTTTCCGGCCCTCCGAGAAGTCGGCGTCGCGCTCCTACGGGGCTATACCTTGCAGGACTTAGCCCATCAGTTGTTCGGGACCCAAGACGACATCTTGAAGGGACGACAGATGCCCTGTCATTACAGTGACCGCCGGGTCCACCACGTGGCCTGGTCGAGTTGCATCGGCAATCAAGTCCCCCAGGCCGTCGGGGCGGCCCTAGCGGCCCGCTATATGGGGGACTCCGTCGTCGTCATGGCCTACCTGGGAGATGGGGCGACGTCGGAGGGAGATTTCCATGTGGCCATGAACTTCGCCGCCGTCTTCCAGGCCCCCGTCGTGTTCTTCTGCCAAAACAACCAATGGGCCATTTCGGTCCCTG
>JANXAA010000340.1 GCA_025061865.1 Acidobacteriota bacterium
CTTGATGGAGGGTCTATCGGCGGCGGGTTGCCGATGCCTGGACGTCGGGGTCTTCCCGACACCGGCGACGATCTGGCTGGCGGCCGACCGAGGCTTTTTTGCGGCGATCGTCACCGCATCGCATAACCCTTACCCCGATAACGGCTTGAAGTTGGTCGGTCCGGACGGGAAGAAGGTCGCTGTCGAGGTCGAGGACTATTTGGAGGGCCATCTACGGGAGTACGTCCCGCCGCCGGACGCCTTGAACGTCCGGCCCTACGGGGAGGAAGCGGCTCAACGGTATCAGGCCTATGTGATCCAGGCTTTCCCGCAGGTCGCCGGGCCGGACGTGCGGAAACCCCCGCTATACTTAGACCTGGCCCACGGGGCCGCCTATACCCTCTATCCCCGTATCCTCCGATCCATGGGTTGGCCCGTGGAGCCGGTTCACGACCGCCCAGATGGGACCAACATCAATGACCGGGTCGGTGCCGTCCATCCGGAGATTCTCTTACAGTCTATGCGGGCCTCGGCCCCGACGGGGAGTCTGGGCTTCGCTTACGACGGGGATGCTGACCGAGCGATCCTGGTCTGGCCTGAGCATGGAGTCCTCGACGGCCATCACCTGCTGGCCGTGCTCGCCCTGTATGCCCAAGAGCAAGGATGGCATTCGACCCGACGGGCCGTCGTCTCGACCGTCATGGCGAATCAGGCCTTGGAGACCTTCCTGACCGCACGGGGTATCGAGCTCATCCGGACTCCCGTCGGGGACAAGTATGTCCTACAAGCTATTGAGGAAAACGGCCTGCTTCTGGGCGCTGAGCCCTCGGGCCATCTCATTTGTCGGTCGCTGTCCCCGACGGGCGACGGCCTCCTGACGACGCTCCTGTACCTGACGGCCTGGCTTGAGCGGCCGGACCTCGTCCAGGATGTCCTGTCTTCATACCGGCCCTATCCCCAGGTCCTGCGCAATGTCCCTGTGGCCTGCAAGGTCCCCCTCGAGCAGGTCCCGAGCTTGCAGGAAGCTATCGCTCGAGCGCAGGACCGGCTGAGCGGCCAGGGTCGGATGCTCATTCGTTACTCGGGCACGGAGCCGGTCTTACGCATCCTCGTCGAGGCCCCCGCCGAGGGCTTGGCCGCCGAGGTCGCCGACGACTTGGCCCGGCTGGCGGGCCGGATCTTGGGACCCTCGGGAATAGGTCGGCTCGGGGCGGGGGGCTAGGGAATCGGGTTTTTTCGGTGTCGCTCTCTGAGCTCTCCCGGGAGAGGGAGTTGCAATAGGGGTCGTGTATCCAGATGGCGCCGTAGCCAGCGGTGCTCCATGTCATGTCATTACGACACCCCACCATCACGAAGGCGGGTTCGTCCCTCACGGCCCCGGGATGAGGGAATCATACAGGACCCGCAAAGTGCGTCGGACGTCGGCCATTCGGGAAAATGCCTGAGCGGCCCGGAAACCCACTCGGTAGAAGGCCGTGCGGTCTTTCCGATACAGGTCGACGATGGCCAGGAGCTGGCGCTCGAAGTCCGCGTAGTCGGCCTCGTCCATTGCCGGCCACCGGGGGTCCCCGAAGATATCGATCAACTCAAGCCGTTCCTCCCCAAAAAACCAACCAGTTTGGCCGGCCTCGATCATCTCGAGGGCCCCGCCGTCCCGGGAAGATAGCGTCGGGACGCCGTTAACACCCGCCTTCATAAAGCTGGTCCCGCAGGCCTCCCAACCCGAGAAGGGTGTAAACAGTAGGAGGTCGCACCAGGCCATCAGCCGGCGGGCCCACGACAGGTTGTAGTTCTCGACGAGGATGACCCGGGGGTCTCGGCGGGCCAAGTCTAAGAAGGTCTCAGCGTAGCGGATGCCCTCTTCGTCGTGGGGATGGGGCCGTCCGCCCAGGACGAACAGGGCCGGCAGGTCTGGGTGCCGTTCGATGAAGCGGGTCACGAAGTAAGGCCGCTTGTAGCGGGTCAGCCGCCGGGCCCACAGGAGGACGGGGCCCGGGAAGTCCACCGGACGGCCCCAGTAATGAAGCGCATCCCGCCGCAGGCGCTCCCGCACGGTCACAAAGGCCGAGAAGTCACCCGATGCGACGGTGGAGGCGATGTCTGGATACTGCCACCGCTTTAGGTAGACTCCATTCGTCGCCGCCCGCAGACGGCCACGGGCCATGGGAAAGGTCTGCTCACTAATGCGCCGATGTTTCTGAGAGACGGCGAAGACCCGCCGGGCGTGTCGCAGGGCTTGTTCGGTCAGATGAAGGACGTCGGCCCCGTAAAGGGGGGGTGCCTGCCACCGGCCAGCCTCGATCCAGTCCCGAAACTCGGTCAGGACCCAATCTCGGGGAAAGACCGGATGACCCCAAGGTCCCGGCGTGTGCAAGACGAAACCAGCCTTTTCAGGGGGGACGGCCCGGATGCCCAAGGCCGGGCCACTCTCCTGGAAATCGATGTATTGGACATGGTCCCATCCGAAGCGGTCTTCGATATACTGGAACGAAGCTCGCACGAGTAAGGCCATCTTGAGGAACCGCTCCCGCTCGTCCCGCTCGATGTAGATCCGGTCGGTCAAGGCGGTCGCCCACTCGGGGGCAATAGCCTCAAAAAAGACGGCTCGGGCCGTCCCATGATAGTAGGTCAGAGGCCGTACCTGCACGACCTCACCGTTCAGGTGGATCGGGAATTCTTGCTCTGGACACAGCTTCTGCAGGAAGGCCGATTCCTGCTCCTCCGGCTCCAGGGCCAGGGCCGTCGCTGCGTATCGCTGGGACACATAGCCCCGGCGGTAGTACAAGGTGAAGACCGTATAGGGCACCCCGAGGTCGGCCATCGCATAGAACTTGTCGCCTTCCAGGATACCTAGGCCCCCGGCGTAAGTACTGCCGTTGTCCAAC
>JANXAA010000341.1:0-2586 GCA_025061865.1 Acidobacteriota bacterium
GGAGGGTTATCAGGTCTGGGTCTTCGGTACGGGGACGGAGGCCATCGAGTTCCTCAAGCAGAATATCGTCGACCTCTTCATCATCGACATCCGCCTCCCCGACATGGACGGTATCACCCTCCTGCGGGCGATCCGGGAGAATGACCCCTACTTGCCCGTCATCGTCATCACGGCTTACGCCTCTCTGGATACGGCCCTGGAGGCCCTGCGGATGCATGCCCGAGACTACCTCATCAAGCCCTTTGACCTCAACGAGCTCGTCCTCCGGGTCCGCCGCTGTCTGGAAGAATATCAGCTATGGCGGGAGAACCGGTTCCTGCGCCAGCAGGTCCGTCAGCTTCAGATGCCGTCCGAGCTGGTCTTCGAGAGTCCGGTCATGAAATCGGTCCTGGACCTCGTCCACCGGATCGCTATGACGCCCCATACAGTTCTGATTACGGGCGAGAGCGGGGTCGGTAAGGAGGTCATCGCCCGCCTGATTCACGAGACGAGCCACCGGACAGGCCCCTTCGTGTCTATTAACTGCGCGGCCGTCCCAGCGACCCTCTTGGAGACGGAACTCTTCGGCCATGTCAAGGGGGCTTTCACAGGGGCCGTCGCCCACAAGAAGGGCCTCTTCGAAGTCGCCAACGGCGGGACCCTCCTATTGGACGAGATCGGCGAGCTCCCCCTGGAGGTCCAGCCGAAGCTCCTGCGGGCCATCGAGCACCGGACGATCCGGCCCATCGGGGCGACCCACGAGGTCGAAGTCGACGTACGCTTAATTGCGGCGACGAACCAGGACCTGCAGGCTCGTGTCCAGAGTGGCCAATTCCGGGAAGACCTGTTTTACCGCCTCCACGTCTTTCACGTCCGAGTCCCGCCCCTCCGGGAACGCCGGGAAGACATCCTGCCCCTGGCCGAGATGTTCCTGCGGAAACACGGCCGCCTCGTCCAACACCCCATCCGCCGACTGGCTCCAGAGACCCAAAGGGTCTTCTTGGAATACCCCTGGCCGGGCAACGTACGGGAGCTGGAAAACACCATCGTGCGAGCGGTCCTCATGGAGACCCACGACGAACTCCATCCCCACGCTCTGCCCCCTGAGATCCTCCACAAGGCCGTCGGGATAGCCATCCCCGCAAGTCTGCCCGATACGCTCCCCGAAGGCCTCGACCTAGACGCCTACGTCGAGCAGGTCCGCCGCCGCTTCATCGAGCAGGCCCTCCGGAGGACACGGGGGTCCCGTAAGCGGGCCGCCGAGATTCTGCAGATCCCCCTTCGATCCCTAAAGTACTACATGCGGAAGTACGGCCTCTCGGCCCGCCAATTCCGGACGTGAAGCCACCCGGGGGCCTGGACGACCCCCGGGCCAGACTCCATTACTTGACGTCGATGACCCGCCCGGCGCTGGGTTCCCGCTTGGGAAGCGTCAACCGCAGGACGCCGTCCTTGAATTCGGCCGAGACCTTATCGGCATCGACCATCTCGGGCAGGGTGAAACTCCGCAGGAACTTCCCGTAAAACCGTTCCTGCCGGTGATAGTCGACTCCCTTTTCCTCCCGAGCCAGTCGTCGCTCGCCCTGAATCGTCAGGACGTTGTTCTGGAGCGTGACTTTCACGTCCTCCTTCTTTAAACCCGGCAGGTCGACCTCGACGACGTAAGCCTTGTCGTTTTCATAGACATCGACAGCTGGTGCCCATACGTATTCCCGCTCCTCCTCCCGGCGCACGGTCGGGAAGAACTCCTCAAAGAGGCGCTCCATACGCTCCGTCAGGCGCTCCATCTCCCGGAAGGGGTCCCACCGACGGAGCTCTCGGAAAGGCGACCACCTTACAAGGGCCATGGCTCACCTCCCTTGAAAAATTGGTGTTAAGTCTTAAGTGTTTAGGACCCTTCGTCGGCCCGGAAAGGCCCACGAAGGGCGCTATGGTTTTATCGGCCTCCAGAGGACCGACCCTTCATCTCACAGAGAATCTATCCATCGGGGCGGAAGCTAAATGCCCCGCCCCGATGAGATTTACTGGACCTTTACCTCAATAGGCCGCGCCTCCGGCTTCTTGGGGAACGTGACCCGCAGGACGCCATTCTGGAACTCGGCTGTCGCCTGATGAGGGTCGACAAAGTCCGGTAGGGTGATCGAACGATAGAACTTACCGCTCCAGCGTTCCTGACAATGGTACTGGTCCTGGGCGACGCCCTCGAGCGCCTTACGATCACCTGCGATATAAAGTACGCCATTTTCGACCCGGACCTGCAAGTCCTCCTTGGTCAGGCCCGGCAGGTCGACTTCGATGACCAGGGTCTCGGCCCGTTCATACATATCGATGGCCGGGGCGAAGGCCGTCTCATCAAAGAAGGCCCGGATTTCAGGGAAGACTGATTGCAAGACCCGTTCCATGTCCCGAATCGGGTCCCAGATCCAAGTCGTCAGGGGAGACCGTCGTACCAGGGCCATGGCACACCTCCGTAGAAGGGTTGGGTCGTGGCACCGTCTGGGGACGGGATAAGTCCCAGACTTTCCGTTGATAAGATAGGTCATTTTTGAGTCTATGTCAAGCATATTTTATAAGTTTGCTAGACTCACTATAGTTGACTCTAAAGTC
>JANXAA010000341.1:2596-2862 GCA_025061865.1 Acidobacteriota bacterium
ACTATAGTGAGGACCTCATCCTTTCCTCGCAGTAGAAACCTCTCTTCTGGTTGCTGGACTAGCCCACGGCCCCGCCAGCGACCGTCATGTCATCCCGCCGTCTGGGACTTGGCCATATCTCTAAGCCCTTTGATCTGATTCTGACGTCTTGGTTACAATGAGGGCCTCCCTCAAGCGCCATGCAGGAGGTCTGGAGTGTATCCGACGAAGGTCCAACTTCCGCGGCGGTTCCCCCGACCGGCCCTCGTAAATCCCTCGGCGGAAGA
>JANXAA010000342.1 GCA_025061865.1 Acidobacteriota bacterium
TCCCTCGAGCGTCGCCAGGGGCGTCCCGATTCGGCTCCATGCAAAGCCGGACGCCACTAAGGCAAACGCCAGGTAGCTGAGGCCCAGGAGCCGAAGGCTTCCAAACCGACGGGCCAGGGACCCGAAGGCGTAGGCGCTGGCCGCCTGGACGACGTTAAAGAGCACGTAGAGGGCCATCGCCGTCGAAGCCCGCCCCGTCAGCTCCGTCGCCCGCAGGATGAGCAAGGTCGGAGCAAATTGGCCAAGCCCGAAGACGCCGGCGACGGCCAGAAAGTACACAAAACGGCGGGGGAGCTTCCGGACGTCCCCCAGGAATCGCCGGGCCTGCTGAGGCGGACGCGGTGTTTCAGGGACGAAGGCCCCGATGGCCAGGAGGGCGATTAGACCGGGGATGAGGGTCAGGGCAAAGACCGTCCGGTAGCTGGCACCGGCTTGCGTGAGGGCCAGAGCCAGGAGGGGGGCTAGGACGGCTCCCAGCGTGTCCATCGCCCGTTCAAACCCAAAGGCGTGGCCATAGTAGACGGGGGCCACACTGTCGGCCAGCAAAGCATTCCGAGCCGGACCCCGCCATCCCCGCGCCATCCAGGCTATGGCTCGGGCGAACAGGACTACGACCCAGTGGGTCGCCAGGGCAAAGCTCGCTGTGGCGACGGCCGTGAGGGCGTAGCCTGACACGGCCACCGGCTTCCGACGGCCCATCCGATCGGTCAGCCACCCACCGACAAGCTTGAAGTAACTGGCCAGGCCGTCGGCGATCCCTTCGATGGCCCCGAGGGCAAAGGCCGAGGCCCGAATCTCCAAGGCCAGAAAAGCCGGAAGGACCGTCGTCGCCATCTCATGGCCCAGGTCCGAGCACAGACTGGCGACGCCGATGGCCAGTACGCCCCGAGTCAACCACCGGGTCTGGGCGACCGAAACAGTCACGGGTCCTCCTGAGGCGGGACGCCGTAATGGCATGACGTTAGCAAAGGGGCCCATTGAATTGAGAGGCCCACCAGAAAGCGTTACTATAGACTAGCATCCCGGGTTTGGACACTGCCATGAGGGGCGGTGTTCCGAAGGTCAGGGGCATCGTCTTTGAGCTCTCAACAGAGGCGGGATTTTTAACCCTAGGATGGCTGGACCCAAGTCCCTTTGACGCCTTACAGCCTTTGTCTTTCTGCCCCCTGTCGGACTCCTGAGTACCCGAATTGCCGGATTCCCGAATGGTCGAACACCCGAATGCCCGAAGACGGAAATGCCCGACCGCCCAGGACCGATGGGATGGGCATGCGGGCAGAAGCCGTCCGGCTGGATGGGCTTTGCTGGTCGTCGTCGCCCTGCTGGCCGGTGTCCTTTTTTCCCTTTATATGTTCCTCCTGACGTGGCAGGACCGGCAGTGGACCGTCCTGGATTATTTCCAACGCCGCATGGCGGCCTACCGGTGGGCGACCTACAGTCTCCGGTGGCTCCTGGACCGTCATAATGAAGTCCCGTCACCCGGCCAGGCCCGATTCCTCTTCCAGCCACAGCGTTATCGCCTGGAGGGCCGCGCCTTTGTGTTGGGCCCCCTGGCGCCGGACCCGCCGCCGGACGGACCATCGCCGCCTTTCCAAGTCGCCTGGCGGTTTGACGTCCTGCCGCCTTCCGCCGAGCCACCTCTGGAAGCCCGGATGGTCGTCTCTCGAGACGGTCAGTCGTGGGGTGTGGGTCGCGTCCGCTTCGCACCCCTAAGCGTCGGGGCCTTCAGCCTCGCCCTCGGACCCACGACGACTGGCGAATGGTACGGTCAAGGCCCCCCTGTCGGGGTCATCGCTCATCTCAGCTCCCAGGCCCGACTCGCCTATACGCCCCGGGCCACCTGGCAGGGGGAATTCTGGTTCACGGGTGCCGAATCCATCCCAGACTGGGCCCGGTCGGGTCGCTTCCATCGCACGTCGGCCTGGCCGCCGTGGCGGCAGTGGAACGACTGGGCCCGGTGGCGCCAGGCGGCTCGGACTCACGGTGTCTGCGGGGACGGCGTCGGCCTGTTCATCGGTCCCGACGGACCGCCAGCCTACCAGGCCCAGATCCGGGCCCTATTTGAACGTCAGGGTGTCTACGAGATCGACCTAAGCGCCTGGGACATTTGCTCTATGATTCACGGCCGGGGTCTTCGCTATCGGGGTCAGCCCATGTTCCCTATGGACGCGACTCGTCCAGAACTCTGGAACGATTTTAACGGCATCATCTGGGTCGAGGGGCCTCTCCGACTCCGGGGCACGCTCCGGATCCCCTGCTGGGCAGAGGCCGATGCCGCCCGGCCTGAGCCTTATTACCTGTGGGTCGTCCATACCGATGGGACCGACCTCATGCTGGACCTCCCCATTCAAGTAGAACCGCCCGCCGAGCGGCCCGAGGCACCGGTCCTGACCGTCCTTCACGCCGGCCTGACCCGATGGACCCGGACCGACCCGGGCGCCGCGCCAGACCTGATGGCCCACCTGATCACCCAGGGTCCTCACGAGGGGGACGGCCTTCTTGAACGGGTTACTCAGTGGGGGTCCCTCCATGTAGACGGCCCACTGAACGCTATGCCCCCTTGGGTCCTACGAGTCTCCGGCCGGCCCCTCCCGCCGTCCCCCGTCGGCTGCCGGGCCGACCACTGGGTTTGGATAGCCGCCCTGACCTACGACTGGCAGTAAACCCGAGTGCCTCAGCCTTAGACGGTCCGGGGGCCCGGGCTGTCCGGCCGTTCAAATTTTCGAACGCCCCTCCGACGATTCAATTTTTTGAACGCCAGTATCGTAAGATGCATGTTATCTACCGTTTTCCTATACATATTTCTCATACTTAAATATTGATTTTATTATTATTAATTTATTAATCCTGTATCCGAACTGG
>JANXAA010000343.1 GCA_025061865.1 Acidobacteriota bacterium
TGACCGATATGGGCTGGATGATGGGACCCTGGGAGGTGACAGGCGTCCTCATCCTGGGCGGGACGTTCCTTCTTTACGACGGTGCTCCGGACTATCCAGCGCCGGATCGTCTATGGCAGATCGTAGAACGTCACGGCGTGACGACCCTCGGCATCACGCCGACCTTCATTCGAGCTGTCCTTCGCCAAGGCGACGATTGGGCCGAGCGGCATCCGATGCCGACCCTGCGGATCCTGGGCTCGACAGGCGAGCCCTGGAATCCGGATCCCTGGATGTGGTGTTTCGAGAAGGTCGGTAAGCGACGGTGTCCCATCATCAATTACTCAGGCGGTACGGAGATCTCCGGTGGCATCCTCGGGTGTGTCCCCGTTCTGCCCCTCAAGCCGTGTGCCTTCCACGGGCCTGTCCTGGGAATGGACGCTGACGTGTGGGACGAAAAGGGCCAGCCGGTCACAGGAACCGTCGGCGAACTCGTCGTCAAGAAGCCGTGGGTCGGGATGACGCGGGGCTTTTGGCGGGACCCCCAACGGTACCTCGAAACTTACTGGTCTCGGTGGCCCGAGGTCTGGGTCCATGGCGACTTAGTCCTACGGGAAGCTGACGGGCTCTGGTTCATCGAGGGTCGGTCCGACGATACCCTGAAGGTCGGCGGAAAGCGTCTGGGCCCGGCCGAGGTCGAGTCCATCCTGGTCGCTCACGGGGCCGTCGCCGAAGCGGCCGTCATCGGGGTCCCCGACGAGGTCAAGGGCGAGACCCTCGTAGGTTTTGCCGTTCTGAAGCCGGGGCAGGAGCCGTCGGAAGAGCTCCGGCAGGAATTGAAGGATTGGCTTGCCCGTCACCTGGGCAAGGCCCTCGCACCGAAAGACATCCGGTTTGTTCGGGACCTACCGAAAACCCGCAACGCCAAGATCATGCGCCGTCTCATCCGGGCCGCCTACCTGGGCCTCCCACTGGGAGACACCTCATCCCTGGAAAATCCACAAGCCCTCGAGGAGATTGCCCGGGCCCAGTAGTCTCTGTCCCAGGTCCCGGGAGGCAGGCAAGACTCCATGGTCTTAGGGGAAAAACTTAAACCTGCTTAAACGACCCCACGGTCCGCCCAGGGTATGGGCGACCGCCCGGGAGTCATCCCCCACGAAAAACTCCGGGACCCGACACCCGGGGTCCCCTCATGAGGAGACTTCCATCGTCAGGGTCGCCCAATAGCTTATCCACTCGACTGTTCGGTCCTCCCACTGAAGGGGTTCCTTTAGGTGGATCATGTGGATCGTGCGGACGTTCCAACGGCCCGGCCGATTCAGCGGGATGCGGACCCGGCCCCGCGCGTCCGTCGAAAACACCGCCGCCGGTCCAGCCCCCTCCGCCCCCGCAAAGACCTGAAGCGGACCCACGGGCTGGCCCTCAAAGAGGACCTGAATCGGAAGCTCGGTCCCGAGCTGGGGAACGCCCTGGGGGACGATCTCGATCTTCAGGCCGACCGGCTTCGTAATGACCGCCGCCACGGCGGGTCCCCCGAGGTCGCCCTCGGTCGGTCGGACGACGAGCAGGGCCTTGGCATACTTGGCGTAAAGCTCATGGGCCGCCCGGTCCAGGAGCCCCAGCTTTCGCCGAAGTTCCAAGATAGCCGTCAGGCCTTCATGCTTCAGGTACTCATTGAATTCTTGAGCCGACAAAGCGATAAAGCGGGGCCGCAGTTCCATCGTGACCCAATAGGCGCCGGGGGCCTCGAGTCGGACTTCGGCGACGGACCGGTCCTGAAGGGCTTGCCAATGGACGTCCGAGACGGGACCCGTCGGACCGATGACTTGCGAGCGTTCGATTCGCGCCGGCTGGATAGCGACCTCCGTTTCCGGAAATTCGTTGCCCGTACGGGCCTCCAGCCGGAAGGCGGTCGGCACCGTCCCTGTCATATGAGGCTCGCCGATCAGCCATAGATGGTGCGCCCCGGCGACCGCCATCAGGCCCAGCCAGAGGGCGAGACTTATCGATAGAAGTCGGCCACGCATGGAGCCCTCCAAATAGGAAAATAGGTAGGTCAGCAGTTGGGGAGTGAAGAGATTACTTCCTTCTCCGGCGTTGCACGGATAGAGGGATGAGTCGACGGGCGACCGACCATGGGTTTGGGGCCTGCCCCGAAGGTAGCCGGGGACCCGTCCCCCATCTTAGGAGCCTGGAGGGACAACCCGGTGGAGTGCCCCTTCCCGGGAGCGCCCCAAGGGTTGAACCTACTGCCCATCGGCCTATCTGCTCACCGACCCTCCCAAAGCCTCCAGCCATCGATCCCACAGCCAATGAGCGATCCACAGCTTAGAGGCCAGCGGCGACTCCCATCGTCGCCGGTCCCGGGCCCAGAGGATGACCTGATTCGTGTCGACCTGAAAGCCTCGGCCAGGTCGATCGACAACATTCAAGACGATGAAGTCCAAATTCTTCTGCTCCAGCTTCTGAAGGGCGTGTTCCGGAGTGTCTTCGGTCTCGGCGGCAAATCCGATAAGGACCTGGTCCGGCCGCTTGCGTCGCCCCAGAGCCGCCAGGATGTCGACGGTCGGTTCAAGGCAGACGGTCCAGGGTCCGCCGGCCTTCTTCCGTTTGTAGGGCAGGACCTCACTCGGACGGTAGTCGGCCACGGCGGCCGCCTTAACGACCCAGTCGGCCCGGTCGGCATGGGCCAGCACGACGTCGGCCATCTCCTGGGTCGTCCGAACAGAATAGAATTCCATGGCCGGATGGGGCATCAAATGGGTGGGGCCGGCGACTAAGATGACATGGGCACCCCGTTGGAGGGCCACTTCAGCGATGGCGAAGCCCATCTTGCCCGAGGACGGATTGGAGATGAACC
>JANXAA010000344.1 GCA_025061865.1 Acidobacteriota bacterium
TCTTGATTTGGGACAGTTTCCAGATGATTTCCCAAGCCATCACTCGGGGGCTGTAGACGAAGGCCCGGCCGTGGCATCGGGGACACACTTGACCCAGGTGGTGCAGGAGGGAAGCCTGCGCCTTCTGGCGGGTCAGCAGGACGAGGGACGTACTGGACTGGGGAAGGATATAGGTCCGCATCCGGTCCCGCTTGAGCTCGGCCTCCAGGGCTTCCCGAAGCTTCTGCCAGTGTTCCGGCGAGGTCATGTCGATAAAGTCGATCAGGATGAGGCCCCCCAGGTTCCGAAGGCGGATCTGGCGCACGACCTCCTCGACAGCCTCTAAGTTGACCCGGAAGACGCTGTCTTGGAAGTCTGTGAGGCCGGTGTTCTTCCCCGTGTTCACGTCGATGGCCACGAGGGCTTCTGTCTGATTGATGACTAGGTAAGCCCCCGACTTTAGCCACACCCGAGACTTCAGGATTCGCTGGAGTTCTCGATGGATCTGATACCGGTAAAACAGGGGCGCGCTGTCGGCATAGGACTGGAGGTAGGGGAGCCACTCGGGGTGATACTCGCTCAATTGTTCTCGAAGCCACCGGTAGAGACCAGGGGAATCAATCCAGATACGACGAAGGCCCGGGTTGACCAGGTCCCGGATCAGGCGGAGCAGGGTCGGCGGCTCCCGGTACAGTAGGCACGGGGCCGGTCGGGAACGGGCTAAGCGAAGGACTCTTTGCCACGCCTGTTGCAGGCTCTGCCATTCCTGCTCCAAGGTCTCGTCGGGGATGGCGGCGCTGGCCGTCCGGAAGATGAGACCACCCCGGCCAGCGACCCATGCCCGACCAAGCGCCTTCAGGTGCTGACGGCGCTGAGGGTTCGTGATACGGGACGAGACGCCCACGTGGGGCTGGACGGGCGTATAGACCAGATACGTGCCTGTCAAGGCGAGTTTGTTCGAGACCCGGGGGGCTTTATACTGGATGGGGTCCCGTTTAACTTGAACGAGGACCTCATCGCCCTCCTGAAGGACGTCCCCGATGTGCTGGGGGCGCCTCCCACGACCGGCCGGTAATCCATCGGGGTCACCATACAGAAGTCGGGTGACGGCAGGGCGAACGTCGGTGATGTAAAGGAAACCGTCCTGAGGCTCCCCGATGTCGATGAAGGCAGCGTCCATGCCAGGCAAGATTGACTTGACCCGACCCTTATAAATGTTCCCCAGCAGACTGGCGCCTTGGGGTTCATCGGCATAGAACTCGACAAGGCGGCCATCCTCGACGACCGCCACTAGGGCCTCATAGCCAATCTGGGTAATCAAGACCTCACGCCACATGCCCGACGATTTCAAAGAACATCCCTTCGAGGGTACGGTCTGGCCGTCGGTCGCTTCCCTCGGGACCTTCGAGACCCAGGACCCAGACACGCATGAGGAGTCAAGAAAGTGGTGGAGGCGGCGGGAATCGAACCCGCGTCCGGAGGCCAGTCGGACAGGCTTCTCCATGCTCAGCCCGTCTTTTACTTCTCGTCCCCGTGGACCCCGACGGGCCAGGCCCCGACGGGGACCAGCCCCTGCGACTTCGACGCCAGGACCGAGGCACACCCAGCGTCATAGCCCGTCGTATGACACCGGTCCAGACAGAACGGGCACCCGTCTGGTGGCGTGACGGCTATCGGTTAAGCCGCCAGAGCGAGATCGGCGTTGGCACTTATTGGCCCCTGTCCAGTTCACGAGCGGACAGGCCCACGGCATGCTACCTGTCCTCCCACGCACCTCCGTCGAAACCTGTTCGCCCCCATGAAACTGCCTGTCTGCCGACCTGTTCATTGACCCCCATTAGTTTAGGACCTTCAAGGAAAGGTTGCAATCTAACCCGGATTCCAATACAATAAGGAAGCTTACGTCTCGGGGGGACCAATCCGGCCATCCGTCGGCCCTGCCCCTCGACCGGGCCGACGTCGGCCAGTCTCATGGATTTGAGGAGGCGACGATGAAGACGACTTTGTCGGTCATTAAGGCAGATATCGGCAGTATCGGCGGCCACATCCGGCCCTCCCGGGCCCTCCTGGAGACCGTCGAGGGGTACGTCCGGGAAAACGGACGGGACCTGATCTCGGACGTCTATGTGAGCTACACGGGTGACGACATCGCCATCTTGATGGCTCATCACCGGGGTCCCAACGACGCCGACGTCCATAAACTGGCCTTCGAAGCCTTCATGAAGGGAACGCAGGTCGCCAAGGCCCAAGGCCTCTATGGGGCCGGCCAAGACCTCTTGAAGGATGCGTTCTCTGGCAATGTCCGGGGCATGGGCCCGATGGTTGCCGAGATCGAGTTCGAGGAGCGACCTAACGAGCCGTTCCTCTTCTTTGCCGCCGACAAGACGAGCCCTGGGGCTTACAACTTACCCCTGTACCTGGCCTTCGCCGACCCTATGTTCTGCTCGGGCCTGATCCTGAGCCCCAAGCTGGGCCAGGGCTTCAAGTTTATCATCATGGACGTCAATTACACGGAGGCTGACCGAATCATCGAGCTAAATGCTCCAGAAGACCTTTACGATATTGCCGCTCTGCTTCGGGAGACGGAACGCTTCTCCATCGAAGCCATTTACAACCGGGCTACGGGTGAGCAAGCCGCTGTCGTCAGCACGAGTCGCCTCCGGAACATCGCCGGTAAGTACGTCGGCAAGGACGACCCCGTCATGATCGTCCGCGTCCAGGGCGACTTCCCGGCGGCCGGGGAAATGCTGGCCCCCTTTGCCATCGGGCATTACGTCGCCGGCTTCATGCGGGGTTCCCACAACGGCCCCCTGATGCCTGTCCCACACAATACGCACGTGTCGTACTTC
>JANXAA010000345.1 GCA_025061865.1 Acidobacteriota bacterium
CAGCTTAGGTCCCGGGTCGGCGTCGGGATGGCCTCGCAGGTCGTGACGACGGATTCGGCAGCGCACACCTCTCGACTACACCCGCTAACGACGCAGTCGGCGTCGCTCCGACAGGCGTTCGCCACGCCCGTCCCCTCGTATCGGTCGTAGAGAGTCTCGTGACCCGAGAGGCAAGGTACCGCAGGCGGGTCCGACTGGCCAGTTGGGTCATTCACGATCGAGCAGGGAGTCGGGCTGAGGCTCACACTCAGGAGAATAGCCCAGCCGGTAACAGAACGAAGGATCTTCCCATTCATGCGGGGCCTCTCCATCCGGCAGTTCGGGCGCTTGGCGAATAAGCAGACGGGCAGGTCAGCAAGCGGGCAGTCGGGCAGCGAGAGGAAAGGAAATAAAGTATTGGGTCAGAATGCCCGATTCTATATTCTTCTATCCGGATTCCGCCGTGGGAGACGGACTACCGTATCTTAGCTACTACTGAAGTCCCCGGACCTCTGGATGACTCGAACCCTGGCAGGGTGATCCCTCCAAGGTCAACCCCAACGGCCGTCCGTACTGCCTATCTACCAAACTGCCCACCGGCCGACCTACCTTATGGCCCTACGGCTTTAGAAATACAATGGTCGCCCCCGGACCGCCCTCCTGAGGCGGGGCTGGCTCAAAGCGCTCGACCATCGGATGATGGCGTAGGTGCTCCAAGACAGCCTGTTTGAGTCGACCGGGCCGGTAACCGTGGATGACTCGTAAGCGTCGGAGGCCCTGCCGGTAGGCCCGGTCGAGAGCCTGGTCCAAGCGGTCTAAGGCGTCTGGTACATGGAGACCCAGCAAATAGACCTCACGGTCGGCCGGAGGCGTCATTCGGTTTATGTCTTCCGGCGTCGGGGCCGCCGGCGGCGGCGAGTCGCCCGAGGTCGGTTCTAACCAAGCGAGGGGGACCTGGAGCCGTTTGTCCCGGAAGCGGACGACAGCCACGGCTCGTTGAGCGTCCACAGCCTCCAGCGTACCCGTCGTGGAGGCATTCCGAAGGCGGACGGCCATGCCGGGGGACCAGTCGGCGGGTCGTCCAGCCGCCAAGGGGGGCGGGATTCGGAGGACATCCGCGGCTTCTTGAAGGAACTGGCGTCGGACTGTCTGGAATCGTTGCCGGAGGGCCTGCCGGACGGCCGGGTCCTGGACCTCATGGAGGAACGCCAGCCACGCCTGTTGGCGCTCCTCCCACCATTGCTGGACCCGTTGTTTCCAAGTCAGCCACTCCTGCATCAGGCCGGCTTGGACTTGCTCTAACTGCTGGAGGCGGGCTTGATATCGTTGAGCCTGTTCTTGTTGTTCCCGCTCGAGGGCGACCCGCTGGGCCTCGACGGCGCGTTGGGCCGCTTCCAGACGATGGACCAGCTCCATCCATCGCAGATGGTTCGGGTCCAAAGCTCGGTAGGCCTCCTCGAGGATGACTTCTGGCAAGCCGTATCGGCGGGCGATGTCCAGGGCGTGGCTGGCTCCGAAGGCGTGAGGGATCAGGCGAAATGTCGGCGCCAGGGTCTCCGGGGCGAACTCCATGGACGCTGTGATGATGTCCGTCTCTTGAAAGGCCATCAGCTTGATGGATGTCAGATGGGTGACGACCAAGATTTTGCCGGGCTGACCCCGGAGGTGCTTCAAGACGGCGGCGCCCAGAGCAGCCCCCTCAGCCGGGTCGGTCCCCGTGCCCAGCTCGTCGATAAGAAACAGGCCCCGCCGGACGGGCGTCGTCAGCATGGGGATCAGACGTCGCACGTGGGATGCAAAGGTGCTCAAATTCTGGGCCAGGTCTTGCTGGTCCCCGATATCGGCCATCACGTGGGAAAAGCACGGTAGGCGGGTTCCGGCTCCAGCCGGGACGGGCAGGCCCGCCTGGGCCATCAGGACCATCAGGCCGACTGTCTTAAGGACGACGGTCTTGCCGCCGGCGTTGGGACCCGTGATGATGAGGACCTTGGCCCGGTCATCCATCTCCAAGTCTAGGGGAACGACCGCCTGCCGACGGGTCCGGGCCTGGATCGCCAGCAAGGGATGTCGGGCCCGGTCGAGGACGAGCCGGTCAGTGGCTTCCACGCAGGGGACTGTCGCCTCATACGCCTGCGCGTAGGCGGCCATCGCCAGGAGGGCATCCAGACGGGCCAGGCGCCCGAATAGCCGGGACCAGTTCGAGACGGCTCGCAGGTCGTTCGTGAGCTGACGGAGGACCCGCTGGACCTCGGCCCGCCGTTCTTCTTCTAAGAGGACGTAGCGGTTATTAAGCTCGACGACCTCCAAGGGTTCCAAATATACAGAAGCGCCACTCCCAGACGTCCCTAGGACGATGCCTGGAATTCGGTGCTGCTGGTCGGCCTTCACGAGCAGGACCCACCGGTGCTCCCGCTGAGTCAGGATGGGTTCCTGGATGGCCGACGCGGAGTCGGGCCTCTCGATGAGGACCCTGAGTCGGTGCTCGATCTGGGCCCGAAGCTGGCGCCACGACTGGGAGATGCGCTGGAGCCCGGGTGTGGCCGTCTCAAGGACCTCGCCGCTAGGCGTAAGGGCGGCCCGAACGCGGGACCGGAACTCGGCCATCGTGGGGAGGCTGTCCAGCCAGCGGGCGATATGGGGCATCTGAGTCCGATGGGGCCGAAACGCTCTTACGAGGGCATCCACTTGGTCGAAGAAGGCCACAGCCGTCCAGAGCTCCTCCGGCGTCAGACAAGCACCCTCCAGGCGGACTGTACGGACGATCGCCCGCAAGTCGGGTAGGAACCGCAGGGTCGGCCGGCCGGCCCGTTCGTACGTCTGCAGAATTTCCTGAAGGACGATTTGGCGT
>JANXAA010000346.1 GCA_025061865.1 Acidobacteriota bacterium
AACTCCGGGCCATCGACCTCGAGGACGGCGCCTCCGACTCGTAGACCCATCAGAGCCGCCAGGACGTGTTCGACGGTAGTGACGTGGACCCAGCTCTCTCCGATGGACGTCGCATGAGCCGTTCGAACGACAAATCGGGTCGAGATGGGCCATTCATAGGACCGACGCGACGTTCGACGACGCAAGAGCCAGAGAGACCTGGCCTCCCGGTAAAGGATTGCCCGCTGATCGGGTGACAGGGGCCGAAGCGTCAGCGTCGCCGGTTGGCCTGTATGAATGCCGATCCCCTGCCAACTCAGGGGGCGAGTTAAGATCCGCAAGGGCACGTCAATCATCACTTCCCTAAAAGAGGGTGCCAGGTCCCAGGCGTCAGGTCCTGGGAAAAAAGGACCTCAGGCCATAGACTCCGGACCATAGGCCTTCGACTTGCCAAGAAGATCCACCGGGCCCCCCATCCTGAAGCTAAGGAAAGACCGGTAGGACTGAAGAGCTTACAACTCTGGCACCTATAGCCCATAGGTCTTAGGACCTCTTCTGGCTGGGGCCCGATACCCGGGACCCTTAGTTTCGAATCGGCCGCCCATAAGCCAGGATGTGAGCGGCCCGCTCGTACGTCTTGGGCTGTTTACATAGCGACAGGAAGGTCTGACGCTCCAGGTCTAGGATGTAATCGACGGAGACCTGCGTCGGATGGGGCAGGTCTCCACCGGCCAGGACGTAGGCGAGGCGTTCTCCTAAGTATCGCTCATAGTCCGTGATGTAGCCACCCCGGTGGAACAAGTGGACGGCCATCTGGAGATAAGCCAGGCCGTCGGCCCCGAGGACCCATAGGGGCGTTTCCTCTGACGGCACGTACGTCGGCGCTAGGTCCCGGACGACCTGCTTGGCGACGGCTAAGCGGGCGTCGGCGTCCCAGACGATGACGTCGACGCCCCGGAGATACCCCCACTGGCGAGCCTCCTGGGCACTCCGACTGACCTGAGCCTGGGCAATGAGTTGGAAGAACCCCCGCAGGCGGTCCAGGTAGTGGACCCACGGGAACGTCCGGTCCTGCAAGTCAAGGCCTGCCTGAGCCCGACGGATGACCTCACAACAGCCGCCACCAGCCGGGATGAGGCCGGCTCCCAACTCGACGAGTCCAATGTAGGATTCAGCGGCTGCTACGACCCGATCGGCATAGAGCATGAACTCACAGCCGCCGCCCAAGGTCATCCCGTGCGTGCAGACGACGACCGGGAAGGGGGCTTGCCGAATCGAACGGGTCATGGACTGAAACGTCCGGACCATCCAGTCGACCTGAGCGGCATCCCGATTCTGGAGGGCCATGAGCAGGAGGGCCAGGTTGGCCCCGTAGGAAAAGTGCTCCCCGGCGCTTAGGATGACAAGGCCCAGGCCATTCCGCTCGACATATTCGAGCGACCGCTGGACCATCTCGAGGACGTCACCCCCGATAGCATTGCGGGCCGGATGCCACAAGAGAGCGAAAACACCGTCGCCGACGTCGTGGAGGCTTGCCCCGGCGTTGCTCAAGACGCAGGGCGTCGTCCGCCGGACCCACGGGGCGACGGGCTCATAGTCCTCCGGGCCTATCTTCTGGTAGCGTCCACCCGCCAAGTCGAGGCAGAAGACGTCCCGGTCGCGGATCATATAGAAGCGAGGCCCATCGATTTTCTGCCGGAGCTCCAAGACGGGTACGGGGGCTGCGGGCAATTCCGAGACATGCCGCAGGATGCAGTCGTCTCCCAGGTCATCCCACGTCTGGAAAGGACCTCGGGAGTGCTGAAAGCCCCAACGGACGGCGCCGTCGATGTCCACGATAGAATCCGCGATTTCGGGGACGCGGCGGGCCGCATAGATACATCCGTAAGCAACGAGGCGTTCGACGAACTCAGCCAGGGGCGAGGCCAGGCGCCGCAGAAGAGCCAGGCGGTCCCGCAGTTCGGGTTCTTCCTGGACCCGTTCCAGCCAAGGCCAGGCCGGTGTCTTCTCGGACCGGTAGTCGCCCAATCGAGGGTCCCAGACGAGGCGTTCCGAGTCTCGGCGCCAATAGATACCCTTCCGGGTCTTCCGGCCCAGGGCGCCAGCTTCAATAAGCGCTTGGATCCAGGCCGGGACCTGGAACCACTCATAGAATTCGTCTCGGACGGCCCGCTCCTGCAGAGTCCGGACGACGGTAGCCCATACGTCGAGACCGACGAGGTCGAGCGTCCGGAACGTGGCCGTCCGGGGCCTTCCCAGGAGGGGACCCGTCAGGGTATCGACCTCTTCGATGGACAGGCCGTACGATTCCATCAGCCGGAGGGTCGCCAGGACCTGGAAGACGCCGAGACGATTGGCGATAAAGTTGGGCGTGTCTTTAGCCCGAACGATACGCTTGCCCAAACGCTGACGAAGCCACCGGGCCAGCTCTTCCACTCGGTCGGTTTCGACGCCCGTCTGGGGAACGACCTCGACGAGGGGGAGATACCGGGGCGGGTTAAAAAAGTGCGTCCCGAAGAAGCGGGCCTGAAAATGAGCGCTTCGGCCCTCGACCATGGCGTGGACTGACAGGCCTGATGTATTCGTCGTGACCCACCGGGCCTGGAGACGCGGGGTGTCCAAGCGTTCCAAGAGGACCCGCTTGACGTCCAGGCGCTCGACGACGGCCTCGAGGACCCAGTCCGCCGCCCAGAGGCGGTCCCAGTCGTCTTCGATGTTGCCGGGGCGGATGCGTTCCAAGACGTCATCGGTCACGATCGGCGGGGGGTCCATCTTAGGGAGTTGGCGGAGGGCCTCCTCGGCCAGGACGGAACGGCGGTTCGG
>JANXAA010000347.1 GCA_025061865.1 Acidobacteriota bacterium
CGGCAGATGGGCAGATAGGAGGTAAGAGAAATGAGGACACGCTTAGGTCAACGACCGGCGCCTCGACTAGACCCCTTTCCTGAGGCGGGGAATCTCGACCGTCCTGATTGCAAGATAGTCCGGGGCTGTAAGCCTTAGGACCGGCCCCGAGACCTGTGCCCGCATCTCCCATCCCGCATCTCGTTCGTCACTCCTGGCCCACGATGTCTTCGATCCACGTGTAGGCCGCCATAGCGGCGGCGAACCCGATCGTCGTGATAGCCAGCAAGGCGACCTGCCGCATCTCATCGGGCGTGAGGCCCGCCTCCAGGCCCTTCCGGACAGCCGAGTGGACGGCACCCTCCTGTTGATAGCCGACGGCGAGGGCAAGTTTCACGAGCCGGGCCGTCCGCTCATCCAAGGGGCCGACCCGGGTCAAGGTATCGCCGAGGGCCTCGTAGTGGCGGGCTACGTCGGGGTACTTTTGCCGAAAGCGCTTGTACGTCGAGGGAATGCCTCGCTTTTCGGTCATGGGTTCCCTCCGAGGTGGGTCGGTAACCCCCTTCGGGCCAGGTCTTGGGTATGGCGTGGGAGGTATGGGTTTCCCGGCCGTCGGGGGATCAGGAATCAGGGGTCTGAAACACCGGATCCCCCAACGCCCGGGACCCCGCGCCCAATGCCCTACTTGCGTCGCCGGACGGCCGCCGGCTTTCGACGGTGTTCTCGCATGAGGCGTTCGATCTCGTGGACAAAGTCCGTAGCATCGGTGAATTGCCGATACACGGAGGCAAAGCGCACGTAGGCGACCATGTCCAAATGCTTGAGTCGCTCGATGACGATCTCACCGATCTCCCGGGTCGTCATCTCCCGACCCGGCCGGTCGGCGATCCGACTCTCGACGTCCCGTACGATGTCCTCGAGGGCCTCGAGCGGTACGGGTCGCTTCTCGACGGCCTTGAGGAGACCGTTCAGGAGTTTATTGCGGTCGAAGCGTTCCCGCCGACCGTCCTTTTTGATGACGACCAGGGGAGGCTCTTCCCACCGCTCGTAGGTCGTAAACCGAAAGTTGCACCGCTCGCAGAGCCGTCGGCGGCGAATGACCCGACCGTCTTCGGTCGGACGGGAATCGTACACACGGGTATCTTCATTCTGACAACGGGGACACTTCACGCCGCTCTACCGCCGGACGCAGGACTTCTCGGACGTGGTGCCATGTCAGGCCTCGGACGGCCAGGTAAGCGACCGCCAAGCCGACAGCCGGAAAAAATGCACAGAAGTGCGACCACACGCCGGCCGACACCGCCGTCGTCGGGTCTATATTATAGAACCCCGTCAGGCTGATGCGTACACCCCAGTGGAAGCCCCCGACAGCCCCTGGTGTCGGGATGGCCGCCCCCAGCATGACGAGGGCCATCACCCACAGGGACCCGTGGAGAGGAAAATCCGGGATAAAGGGCCAGACCCCCAGCCAAATCGCCCCGGCGTCCAGACCCCAGAAAATCACAGAAATGAACACATAGGGGATCAGTCGGGTCGGCCGACTGGTCAATCGGAAGCCCTGAGCGACATCGTGAAAGAAACGAACGATGAAGGCCAGCCATTGAGGCGCCCCCGCCCAGGCACCCCCTGAATCGAACGGCCGCCAGCGGGCCCAAAGGACCATTAGGACGACGAGAAGGACCAAGAACCCCAGGAGGAGGACCGACGTCCGGACTAAACCGACGACAAGGTCCCACGTCTCAGGTGGCGCCGGCGGGATCCACCCCAGGTCGGGGGCCTTCAGGAAGAAGAACCCCAGGAGGCTCGCCAGGACACCCAGGTCCACGACGCGCTCGAGGGCAATGGTCGCCAACAGATGGGCCAGGGGGATATCATACATTCGTCGGATCCAGAGGGCCCGGACGACCTCCCCGACCCGACCCGGCAGGACTGTGTTAGCCGCAAAGCCGATCACATTGGCCCAAACGGCATCTGTCCAGCGGACCCGCCCCAGGGGCGCCAGCAGGAAGGCCCACCGAAGGCCGCGAGTCACATAGATCCCCGCCCCCGCCAGGAGACCCAGGGCCAGGCTCACCCAAGAGGCCCGGCGAAACGCTTCCCAGAGCGCTCCCCAGTCTGTCCCCCAGAGAAAAGTCCCCAATAAGACGCCGGCTAACAAGACAGATAATAGGAGATTCCGACGATGCACGATCCGGCCTCAAGCGTTTGGGAACTCGGCAGTTCGGCAACGCAAAAATGCGAGAGTTCGGCCCTTCGGGAATTCGGGAAGTTGCAAGCGTAGAAGAGCAAGAGGTCTACCTTCGCCTGGCAATCGTCAGGGCCTCTTTCGATCCCCTCGACGCCCCGGCCTTTCTAATCGTTCCCTGCTGTCTTCTCACCGACGGGACTCCGGGAGTCCCGAGCTACCGAATGGTCGAGTGCCCGACCTTTTAGGCTCTCGGCCAATCCGTCTAAGGCCTTCTGGAGGCCGTAGGTCGGCAAAAACTTACAGCCGTCGGACGGAATCAGACGCCAGCGGTCACCAACCCAGCGGACCTCGATCCAAAGGTTCTGCACGATCGTGTCCTCCTGAATGACCGTCTTCCAGAGGCCGACCCGGCGGACCGGGTCCCAGACGAATTCCTTCACCACAACGGTGATGTCCCCCTCAGACCACTTCTCAGGTCCCCGCCAGCGACTCGGGTCCAACGGCTCGGTGAACTGGTAAGTCCGCATCGCCGACGGCCACTCCGGCTCCGGCACATCCAGGGGAGCCGTCTTCCGGAATTCTACCACAAAGAAAGTCCGACCCGCCTGGTACCACTTCATCTCG
>JANXAA010000348.1 GCA_025061865.1 Acidobacteriota bacterium
ATTCCTGTCCAGACGTTTGTCGTCGGGGTCAGTCCGGAAGTGTCTCGTTGCGAATTAAACCTCACCGCTTACATGGGTCGCACGGACTCGAGCCGGGAGGATGCCGGTGTCCGTTGGCAAGACAATACCGACCGGGCACCCCAGAACACGAATCCGCCGACGAACCTCAACAACTACTGGGCGGCGCCTCGACCTGAATGCTCGGCCTGTCCGCCGGGCACGAGACCGGACCCCAACCGGACGACGCCGGGTTGTCATGCGAAGTGTGGCGATTATGCCTTCTTTGCAGATAATCCCGATCAACTGCAGGATGCTTTCAACAGGATCCTATCCGGTATCCTGGCGGGTGACTATTCGATGGGGACCTCGACGCCTATCGGAGGTGACATCACGGCCACGCTCGGTTCTGTTTTAGTGCCCTCGACCCAGATCCCGAGTTGGAAGGGTTCTCTGCGACATTGGGAAGCCGTCCCCTGCGGCACACCCCCGCTGCCGGGGACGAGTTTCGTGAATGTCAGCACCATCAGGTTTCCCGAACTCTGTCAGAAGTTGGATGACCCGACGGTCACGATCGTTTCCGGCATTACAGCTTGTGGTGCTGCGGCCGGGAATCCCCAGAACCTGCCCTACTTTCGACTGCGGTGGGACGCGGCCTGTTCCCTCCTGAAGCAGGCCAATCCCAACCGAGCCGACTATGGACGGTCTATCTACACAGTGAGTTCCGCCTGCGGACGGGCGCATTCCGTGACGGGTCCATCGCCGGCGTGTCAGGACCTAAAGAAACTAGTGAAGGGCGATGCTGCCCTGCGGGATTGGCTTCGGAGCAACATTACGACCGTCAATTGGAGTAGTTTGGACTTGAACGGGAACGGAACGCCGGCTTCGACCGACAATGCCGATATCGATATGCTCATTGACTTTATCTTGGGGGGCAATGGGCATGGCACCCAGCGGGCATGGCTCTTGGGTGACCTAGTCGGGAGCTCGCCGGTCGTTATCGCTCACCCGGATACTTACATTAGTGGGACGGTCCCGCCCAAGACGGTCTTTGATAGCTTAGTCCGGAATCGCCCGCCCTTGGCGTATGTCACGGCCAACGACGGCCTCCTGCATGCCTTCGAGCTGAAGCATAATCCGAGGGATGCGGCTTCTCCGCCCATTGAGCGCTTTGCCTTCCTGCCGCCGCAGGCCTTCCCAGCCGTCATTCAGTTACTCCAAAATTACCGAACTTACGTCCAACAGGGTAAGAACATCCCCACGGGGCAGGCCGAAGTCCCCAACTTCGACGACCACATTTGGACGATGTCAGCGCCCCTGAATACAGCCGACGTGTGGGTCCGATGGTGGAGCGGGCCGATTAAGTGGCGGACGCTCCTGCTCGTCCCCATGGGACCTAAGATTCCGGGCCTCTATGCCCTGGACGTGACGAACCCGACGCAAGACCCGACGCGGCCCTTCTCCGTGTGGTGGTACTGGGATGGTGCCGAGGCGCGTGCCCAGGCCTGCAGTACATGTGATAAGGTCTGGTCCGGTGTCCCTATTGCGCCTACCCTGCAGGGTGGACAGACCATCGAAGGGAAGTTCTACGAGACCTGGGCCGTCGGTGTCGTCACGACCGACTCGGCCGATACGCACGTAAGGAGCTACGTGACCTTCCTGGCCGCCGACACGGGTCAGTTAGACCCCTTCCAACATAGCTTCGTATGGCCCAGCGCCTTGCCCGGCTGTGACCCTAACGGCAATACCTTCTGTATCCCCTTCCACGTGTACGGCAACATGGCCATGCAGTCGGCGGATGTGGACGTGAACCGGCCCGACACGCCGGCGACCCATGCTTGGTTTGCCGATACCCTCGGCGTTGTACCGATGCGCTGGATGGCGGACACGAGTGCCAGCCTGTGGCGACCCAATGTGCCGTCTCTTATCCTGAACATGGGCCCGACCCAGCCGATTTACTTCACGCCCGCCTTGGCTCATGCATTAGGCCGGAAGGCCATGCTTATGGCGACGGCGACGGGTTCGATCCTCGAGACGGACGGGGACGTAAATGATAAAAACAGAAATTTTTGCGGTAATAATCAATTTTGCACCTTTATCCAGTTGGACCTGTTTAAAGTCACGCCCACGAAAGACCTTCAACCCGACACGAGCCTGCCCCTGAATGAACGGCAATTCCGTCGACAGGTGGCGGGGGTCACTCTCAAAATCGATAGAGATTGTGATATGGATGGAGTAGACGATGATAACGATGGTACACCCGATGATTGTGACGGCATCCAGACCGAAGATCGCACCCTGTCGGTCCACACGCGGGTAACGGCGCGGCCTCTTATCATCGTCTCATCGTTCCGCAGGACGGGCGGTCAGAAGGCTCAAGCCTTCTTCCTCCTCTACGACCCCATGGTCTTTAATGAGGCGGCCGGGGCATGTACGGGTGAATCCTTCCTATTTCCCATCGAAGTCAGCTTTACAGAAAGGGGCGGGTCTGTCGGCTTTACGACCCCCTCGAGTAGTTGGACATGGGGCCAGGAGCTCAAGCCCTTGCGGTCCTTAGGCCTGACGCCTGTCATGGGTATCACGGCCGTGGGCGGGACTCTGGTCGTCGTGCGGACGGGTTATGGGGAAGCCGTCGCCGCGCCCTACTCACCGGGTCCCGGCGGACCTGGCGCGAACCCGCCTATCCCGCAGCTTCGGGGTGTGAAACGGATTCAGTAATAAGGGATGTCGGATCGGTCGGGTTACCCTTATTAGGGTATCGAGGGGTTCCGCCCGTAGCTTGAAGGGCGGT
>JANXAA010000349.1 GCA_025061865.1 Acidobacteriota bacterium
GATGGGTCGCCCTCATGGGGATAGCTGTCGGTTTCGGCGGACCGACGGCCCCGGCGGGGGCCCGGGGGGCTGAAAAACTGCCCGAGATCCGTCTGTGCGTGAAAAAAGACGTGTGTCTTACCGTCGAGGTAGCGGCGACGGACGTAGCCCGCCAGCGGGGCCTCATGTTCCGGACGCACTTACCGGCCGACCGGGGGATGCTCTTCGTATTTGCCACAGAAGACTTTTGGCCCTTTTGGATGAAGAACACCCGCATTGCCCTCGACATAATATGGATCGACTCGGACAAGAAGGTCGCCTTCGTCTGGGAGGACGTCCCGCCCTGCGCGGCAGACCCCTGCCCGACCTATGCACCCCTGAGACGCGCGCGCTACGTCCTGGAGGTCCCGGCCGGGTCGGTCCGCAAGTGGAAGCTGTCGGTCGGTCAACCGGTGACCTTCGAGTGGCCGCCGAAAAACTCTAAGTTTCCATCCTCTTTCGGCGGGTCTCGGTTTTAGAGAATTTGGCGATGCCCAGAATCTTGGATGCCAGGTCCTAAGGTCCTGGGAAAATACCCCTTGTCGACCCGGCGGGGCCTACCGGAGGGTCTCGTCCTGAAGTTGGGCGATCTGAGGCCTTCAAAGCAGGTCCACAGTCGGTGGTCTGGGGTCCCTGGATCCCGGGACCCGGCACCCGGGACCGTCGTCGTGGAGGCAGGTCATGTATGCGGAGCGGATCGCGGGTATTGTCTTGGCCGCCGGCCAGAGCACACGCTTTAAGGCTGGCCAGCAAAAACTCCTGTTCTCACTTTTAGGCCGGTCGGTCATCGGATGGGTCGTCCACCGGTGTCAGCAAGCTGGCGTGGACCCCATCGTCGTCGTCGTCGCTGACGTCGACGGACCCGTAGCCCAACGGGTCCGGCAAGAGGTACCCGACGTTTCCCTCCGGTGGGCCGTCCAGGCCGTGCCCCGCGGCACGGGGGATGCCGTCCTCCAAGTCCGATCGGTCTTAGAGGACTATCGGGGCCCCGTCCTCATCATGAATGGCGACACCCCAGCCGTCCGACCCGAAACGATTCAGGCACTTCGTGCAGCCCACCAGCGGGCCGGCGCGGCCCTGACCCTGGCGACGGCCGTACTGGCCGACCCAGCCGCCTACGGACGAGTCCTTCGGGACGAGCACGGCCACATCCGAGCCGTCCGGGAATGGACGGAATGCGACCCGGCCGAGCGGGCCATCCCGGAGGTCAACCTGGGCGTGTACGTCGCCGACTGGTCTCGCCTGGTGGCGTACCTGGAACGACTGATGCCTCATCCAGACAAGGGCGAATACTACCTGACGGACGTGGTCGCTCAGATGATCGCCGACGGACGAACCGTCGTCGGCTACCGCTTGCAAGACCCGTCCGAGGCCCTCGGCGTGAACACATGGGAGGAACTCCACACGGTCCAAGACGTCCTGGCCCGTCAGGTCGTTCGAGGATGGATCCGGCAGGGCGTACACTTCCTCGCCCCCGACCGGGTCTGGCTGAGCGCCGACGTCGTCTTGGGCGCCGACGTCGTCGTCTATCCAGACGTCGTCCTGGAGGGCTCGACGGTCATCGGCGACCGGACGGTCCTCTACCCCGGCGTCCGCATCCGGGATAGCCGGGTCGGGTCGGACGCCGTTGTGTGGGACCACAGCGTCATCGAGGGTAGCCTCATCGGCGACCGGTGTCAGGTCGGCCCGATGGCCCGCCTCCGGCCGGGGACAGTCTTAGAAGCCGAGGCCCGTATCGGTAACTTCGTCGAAGTCAAAAACAGCCGGATCGGGACTGGCTCGAAGGCCTTGCACTTGACATACCTGGGCGACGCCACCGTCGGCCGGAACGTCAACGTCGGGGCCGGGACGATCACCTGCAACTACGATGGGGTTGAGAAACACCCGACCGTCATCGAAGACGACGTGTTCATCGGGAGCGACAGCCAGCTTGTGGCACCCGTCCGGGTCGGCCGGGGCGCCTACGTGGCGGCCGGCTCGACCATCACGCGGGACGTCCCGCCGGACAGCTTAGCCATCGCCCGAGCCCGACAGGAAAACAAAGAAGGCTGGCTCGCCCGTCGCCGGCGTCGCGCCCAAGGCCCTCTGACCTCATCGGGCGAGGGAAACGAAAACCTCTGATATCAGGTTCATCGGAAGGTTCACCTGGAGATGCAAAGATGAAAATCCGGGTTCAGAACTTTCGTTCTATTCAGTCTCAGGAGATCGAGATCGCCCCGATTACCCTCCTGTATGGGCCCAATGCCTCGGGAAAGTCCGGTCTTCTCTATGCCCTTCTGACACTCCGCAACATCGTTCTGGCTCCGAACCAGTCAGTCCCTGGCTTCTTCAACTTCCAGGTCATGAGCCTCGGGGGCTTCCGAGAGGTCGTCTTCAACCACGATATACAGAGCGAAATCCGGTTGGCCATCTGTTTGGAGAAGGAGGGCGTCGAAAAAATCGAGTATGGGGTCGAATTAAGAGAAAATCAGGGAAGGTTCTTTATCAACTGGTCGGTGCCGTGGCAATCGGGACGGTGGGACCTGCCTGTCGCCTTTCCCTATCCGGGCAACCAGCAGACGAACTTGGAAATTCTCATGGAAGACGGGCAGACCCTCACCTTCTCATGGACCGGTCTTACGTGCACCATGGCCCCACGGATTCCCTCACCCCCTGGAGCCGAGGATCTCGCTCGACGGCTAAACGCTCCGGTCGAAACCCTGCGCAAGGGTGCCTTTGTTCCCCATCGGCGGGGATTTTTCCAGCCTCAGTATTCC
>JANXAA010000034.1 GCA_025061865.1 Acidobacteriota bacterium
TTATCTGCAAGACATCTATGACCCCGAGCAGGTGGCGGCCCATGACAAGACTCAATTAGACAACATAGCGGTCAAGTTGAATGCCCAGATCGGTCGCCAATCCCTGGAGGGCTTCTTCTTCTGGGGTGACAAAACAAAGCAAGGCCGGGGTCTGGGGCCGACGCGACCGCCGGAAACGACGTGGGACCAGTCGGGCCCAACGCCGATTATCAAGCTCCAGAGCGAGTTCTTTGCTTCGGATAACTTGTTCCTGTCGCTGAAGGGTGCCTTCATCGGCCTGGGCTTTAAGCTCGAACCTAAAGGTGGGCGGCAGACCTTTGCCTGGCAGGGTGTGGACCGTGTCTGGCATGGAACGTACGTCTACTATCAGACGAACCGCCCGACATGGCAGTTTACGGGTCAAGCCGTCTACTACCAGTCCGAGTTCCTGGGAGGATCTCACGAAATTAAAATCGGTGCCGAATTCCGCCGGGCCAGCGTGACCTCCGAATCGGGCTTCGGAACGGGCGAGGTTTACCTAGAGCGACCGACTCTGGCGGACCCCTTACGGCACTTTGCTATCCTGGGGACGGCCTTGTATAGCGACTATTGGAAGGACCGGTTCTCCGGCTATCTGCAAGATACCTACTCAGTCGGCCGGCTCGTCCTGAACTTGGGTATCCGGGTCGATGCCCAACGCCTGGGCTTTAACGATACGGTCCAGCCCGTGACTCATCCGAGGCTCCAGCGGGACTTGGGGGCGACTGAAATCCGTATCACCGGCGGCCGACGGCTGTTTACCTGGACGACGGTTTCGCCTCGAATCGGGATGACTGTAGACCTGCTGGGGACAGGTAAGACCCTGTTGAAGGGGAGCTTTGCGATCTATCCCAGCGAGCAGGAAGCGGATGCGGGGTTGTGGATGAGCAACACGGCCCGCGAGGCGCTTTACATCTTTACGGATTCGAATCGTAACCACAGAGCGGACCCGGATGAACCCCTGATCGGCCCCATTACCTTCTGTAACCTACTCTTGGCTTTCCCCTGTGACCAGGACGACCCCCTCCAGAGCCTATTTGCTGTAGATTCCAAGGTGAAGTCGCCGAAGACGATGGAGTTTACGGCTGGCATTGAGCATCAACTCTTGCCCGACCTGGGCATCGGCATCACCGGCTACTATCGCCGCCTTTGGGATTTCACGTGGACTCTGCCTATTCTGGAGGGAGAAAACATCTATGCATGCTGGTATCCCATCCCGGGTGCTGCCGTGCCGGCGCAGTACATGAAATCCGGAGATCCAAATGTCTATACATGCGATGGCGTACCCATGGCGTTTTTGTACTCGAATCGACCTGACTATGAGAATACATATTGGGGTATTGAATTTCGCTTCACGAAGCGGATGAGCCAGCGGTGGATGCTGATGGGATCGGTGACTCTCCAGGACTGGAATCGAAAGTTTGAGAGCCCCTTGGCGAACTATGACCCGACGAACTTTGAGCAGTTAAAGAACGCTGACATGGCTTACCAGACGAGTGGATCTGGCAAGACCGAGATTTGGCCCAACTCCAACTGGATGTTCAAGTTCGGCGGTGTCGTTCAGCTTCCCCTGGATATCAATCTGGGCGCGACTTTTATCGCTCGCCAGGGTTATCCGATCCCTATCGTATATCAGGTAGATACGACGGCCTATGGTGTTTGCAACGAATTCGACTGCGGATTTAAGGACGTCCTGATCGACGAATTCGGCAAGGACCGCCTGCCGACGTTCTGGATGCTGAATCTCCGGCTCGAGAAGATGTTCAAGCTGGCTAACTACGGACGTCTTTACATTTCTATCGACGGCTTCAACGTCACGAACAACGACACGATCTTGGGTAAGCGACGCTTCGTGAACCTGGGCGACTTTGGGAAGGTCACCGAGGTCGTCGCCCCACGGATCTTCCGAGTCGGCGTCCGGTACGAGTACTAACGGTCCCAAGGCCGGGTGTCGGGTCCCGGGGCTGGCGAACGCGGCCGCCCGGGCCCGGCCCCGGCATTCGACCTGAGTTGAATTTCTGGGGGGTGGTATTGGGATGATAGACGCGACCCGCTATCCAGACCCCAAGACTTCGGACCGTTCGGTCTAATGTCCCCTATGCAGTGGAAGTGGATATCCCCTTTAGTCCTGCCCGTCGTAAGGGGATGACCCGCCAGGTCGCTTGTACGGCGGCCCGACGTCATGCTACCCCATCAGTACTCAATCGGCTTCCGACCCAAAGGGACTGCCGTCTGTCCGGACAGCGCCACTCCCAGGTCGTCGTCTTGAAAAAGTAACCGGCGGCCCGAAGGGTCTCCGCCGGGACCCAGGCCCGCCGGGGCACTGGCCCGAGGAGGACGGCCAAGCCTTCGGGAAGCGCCGCCATGACGACGGCTTCCGACAGCTCAGCCCCTGCTCCGCCGACGGCGAGGAAGACCCGTTGAGCAGAGACCGTCGCTGAGACGTCGGCCTGAGGACTCACCGGCGGATAAGGGGTCTGTCCGTCGCGCCACACAGCCGTCAGCCAGTCCTGCCAGAGGGCCTCGCCACCGTTGGAGGCGGCCTGCCAGATCGGCAGGGGAGCCCAGTCCGACGGGTCCCGTAAGACCCGCCAACCGACATGGAGGCCCCCGTGGGTCCACAGGGCGACTTGGAAGGGTATCCGGTCCTCATCCGGTAGCTGAGCCGCCCAGGTGTCCCAATCGCTCGGGTCGACCCAGAGACGGCGAAGCTTGAGCCGACCCGTATGCCGGGTTAGCCACAACAGGAGCCACCAGACGCCCTCGATGGGGACTTCGCCCGTGCGGCCCACGGGAGCGACGCCTCGGTCGGACAAAGCCCGCACGACGGCCCGTTCCATCTGCACATACCAGTCGTACAGGCACGTGCCCCAGTCGACATGCGGATGCACCCACAGATGGCATGGGACGGCGGGATACATGGGTGCATAGAAAAAAGGGGCCGGGCCGGGGGTAAGGCCCAGTGTCCGAAGTCGGCGGGTCGCCTCAGTCGGTTCGATCCAGTGTTCGACTTGAACCCGACAGCACTCGATATCCTTTAGCTCGAGGGCCCCCCGGGACGTGGCCAAGAAGCGAAAGCCTAGGGCCGACCAAGGTTCCATCGGGACTCCGGCCATGAAATACCCATCGATAGGACCGACTCCCACGTACCAATCGACCCGAAGGCTGTCGACCGCCCTCTCGACGCGGGCCGCCCAGGGGTGCCGGCCGTAGTCCCGACAGGTGACCGACCAGAGGCCGTCTCGGTGGAGAGGCCGCTCCAAGAGGAAGGGTCCCGACCGCCAGGTTGGAGTGACGCCTCGACATGGGCGCTCGGGGGCCGGCGCCTCTGGCCAGAAGATTAACGGATTCCCTCGTACGTGGATGAACTTTTGCCATCGACGCCGGTGGGGAACGGGCCGTAAATGGCCCCGCCATGCCTCATAAGGCTCTAAGCCGAGGCCAGGCCGGCCCATTACGGGCAGTCGGAAGGAGAGGCCCGTTTCCGGGGTCGGCTCGAACCAGGGCCGGTCCCATACGTCCGTCCAAATACACCCAGACCACGAGACCGCACGGACCCGGAGGTAAAACCGGGCGTGACGGTCCCGAAAAAAGGCAGGGTGAAGCCGAAGCCACTGACGAACCCGGTGGCGGACTTCCGGCGGCGGACTCCCCATCGAGCGCCAGAGTTGGCGTTCCGTGAAGTAGGGCCGGCCCCATCGCTGCACGTGCCAGATCAAACCGTAGACTGTCCTAGGGTCGAGGAACGAAGCTTTCAAGACCCGGACCCGCAGGAATAAGGAAGGATAGAGGATGCCGCCGCAGGATACAAGATACAGGATGCGGGATGCAAGATGGGCGTTGGTGTTCGGGCAGGAGAAGAGGCAGGTAAGGTCATCAGACCATTTTTTGTTCCTGGCCTTCTCTTCTCCTGATCCCGACACCCCGTACCCGCCACTACCATTTGCATTTTCCCGGCCTGTCGTCTAAGATGGGGCCTACTAAGTCCAATAGCGACAGGAGGCATCTTATGCAAGACCCCCGGGAAATCGAGCAAAAGGTCGTTCAGATCATCGCCGGGCAGTTAGACAAGGACCCCACTCAGATTCGGATGGAGTCTCGGTTTATTGAGGACCTGGGTGCGGACTCGCTGGACGTCATGCAGATCGTGATGGACTTGGAAGAGGCCTTTGGGATTCAGATTTCCGAGGAGGACACGGAAAAGATTCGGACCGTGGGAGACGCGGTCCAGTTCATCGCTCAGTATACGTCCCGATCGGCCTCGGCGTGAGACCGACGGGGCCGTCGGGTGGAAAGGCTGGATCGAAGGAGACCCACGATGACACGCCGAGTCGTCGTTACCGGTGTCGGGATGGTGACGCCTCTCCACACGACGACAGAAGGGAGCTGGGAGGCCTTAGTCGCCGGTCAGAGCGGCGTCGGTTATGTGACGCGCTACGAACTGGGGGAGGATTTCCCAGTCCGTATCGCCGCCGAGGTCAAGGGCTTTGACCCCCTGCCGTACATCGATAAGAAAGACTTGCGGAAGATGGACCTTTTCATCCAGTACGCCGTGGCGGCCACTGAGCAGGCCCTCGAGATGGCCCGTTACCGGGTCCGACCCGAGGAGGCCGACCGGGTCGCCGTCATCATCGGCTCCGGTATCGGTGGGTTTCCCATGATCGAAGAGATGCATAAGACCCTCTTGGAGAAGGGGCCCCGGCGGGTCTGGCCGGCCTTCATCCCGGCTGTCATCGTGAACATGGCCGCCGGTGTCCTTTCAATCCGGACTGGGGCCAAGGGTCCCAACGTGGCTCCTTGCACGGCCTGCTCGACGGGTGCTCACGCCATCGGAGATGCTTTCAAGCTGATCCAACGGGGGGTCGCCGACGTGGCCATCGCCGGTGGGACCGAGGCGGCCATCACGCCCTTGGCCATTGCCGGCTTTGCCGCTATGCACGCCCTGTCGACCCGAAACGACGCTCCCGAAAAGGCCAGCCGCCCCTTCGACGCGCAACGGGACGGCTTCGTGATGGGGGAAGGCGCTGGAATTCTCATCTTAGAATCCTTGGAACACGCCCTGGACCGTGGGGCCGACATCTTATGTGAGATCGTCGGCTACGGTTTGAACAGTGACGCTTACCATATCACGGCCCCCTGCGCCGACGGGGACGGGGCTGTTCGGGTCATGCGGATGGCTCTCCAAGACGCCCAGATGGCCCCCGAGGAGGTCGACTACATCAATGCCCACGGGACGTCCACGCCCCTGAACGACAGGATCGAAACTCTGGCCATCAAGGCCGTCTTTGCGGACCACGCCCGGAAGCTGGCTGTTAGCTCGACCAAGTCGATGATGGGTCATCTCTTGGGCGCCGCCGGCGGCGTAGAAGCCGCCGTCTGCGTGCTAACGATTCGCCACGGCGTCATTCCGCCGACGATCAACTACGAATATCCGGACCCTGAGTGCGACCTGGACTACGTGCCCAATCAGGCCCGTCGTCAAGACGTCCGGGTCGCCATGACAAACTCTTTTGGGTTCGGGGGTACCAACGCCTGCCTGATCTTTAAGCGCTTCGAAGACTAACGGACCTCTGCCGTTTTGCTCTCTCATTTCTCGGTTTTTGACAATCTGAAGGCCGTCTCAATAGAATAGGACCGTTTTTCAGGGGCCGGCCTTGAGTCACGCGCCGTGATTTTGGGGCCGAGCTCTGTAGGGGCTTCATAATGGTGGGATAGACGATCGTCTTAGGTTGGGTCAGGCACGCAGGCCTTGGGTTAAGGTCATCCCGACGTTGGCGTCATCCCGTTTGTGCCGAGGCCCGTGTTCTGGGGCCCTGGGGGCTGACATGGTGCGAGGACCCAAGTTGCATCCCTGGGTGTGGGCATGGGGTACTTTCTTGATGGCATGGGGCCTCGGGGGGTGTGGGGTCCATCGACCGACGGCGTCCAAGCTCCCTGTGGGTCCAGCCGCCCCGGCCCGCTCGACACCGGTCCCGAGTCCGGCGCAGGATGACATCTTGCGAGAAGCCCAGCGGCGCTTCCAAGAGGCCCGGCAGGCTGTCCAAGACGAACGTTACGACCAAGCCAAACTGGCCTTCGACGAGGCGGCCGTCCTCCTGCTCCAGGTCCCGCCTGACTCGCCCCTATACGCCCAGGCGCAAGCCCTCCTGGAAGAGATCATGCGCATGACCGTCGAACTCGAACAGGGCTTGCAGGCGCAGGGGATCGCCCTAAGCGAATCGTACGAACCGGCCATCATCGACCAAGTCAAGGACATCCATGTCTTTGTTTCGAAAGAGGAGGTCGACGTCGTCCAGACGTGGCTCGGTCAGACGGCCGTCCAGTTTGATCTGCCCCTGCGCCTGGACGCTACGGCCGTCCAGGCCGTGACTGAGATGATCAAGGCTTTCCAAACGGTGCGGCGGTCGGAATTCGAGCGGGGCCTTCAACGGATGCCACTCTTGCTGGAGTTTTACCGGCAACAGTTTGCTCAAGCTGGCCTTCCCCAAGACTTAGCCTATTTGGCGCTGATCGAGAGTGGGTTCAACCCCTTTGCCCGCTCGCGGGCCGGTGCCAAAGGCGTCTGGCAATTCATTTTGGGTACGGCTCGGCGGTATGGACTCCAGGTCAACTGGTGGTTAGACGAGCGTTCGGACATCGTCCGGAGCGGGGAGGCGGCCATCGCTTACCTGAAGGACCTGTATGCGATGTTTGGAGACTGGTGGCTGGCCCTGGCGGCATACAACGTGGGGGAAGGCCGCATCGCCTGGGCCATCGAGCGAGCGGGTGTCCAGGACTTCTGGGTCATCCGCCGCATGGGCCTGATTCCGGCCGAGACGCGAAACTACGTACCGGCCTTCATCGCCGCCCTGGTCATTGCGAAGCACCCGGAGCGTTTCGGTTTTGAGGTCCCCTCGGCCCCGCCCCTGACTTGGGAAGAGGTCCCGGCCCGGGGCGGGGTCCGTCTGGCTACGGTCGCCCAGGCGGCGGGGATTCCTTATGAGCCCCTGCGGTTCTTGAACGCCAGCCTGCGTCGGGAATACATTCCTGTCGGTGTATCCCATGTCCTACGGGTCCCGAAGGACGTCGGGACCCGACTGGTCCAGGTCTTGGAACGGATCCCTCGGACGACGGTCGAGGATGTCCTCATCTATCGGGTCCGGCATCGCGATACCCTCCATCGTGTCGCCCGACGTTTTGGGGTCTCGGTCAAGCAACTGGCCGAGTGGAACGGGCTTTCGCCGACCGAGGCCCACCTGCGGCCGGGACAGGTCCTCCGCATCCCCCGGGGTCCCGATAAACCCGACCTTCGAGGTCGGCCCCTGGCCTCCAGGACGTCGACGACTACATATCGAGTCCGCCCCGGCGATACCCTATATCGAATTGCTCAGCGGCTGGGCGTATCAGTCGAAGTCCTCCGGCGGATGAATCCGGGGGTGTCACCTCACCGTCTGAGCGTTGGCCAGGTCCTGCGGGTCCCAGTCCCTTCAGCGACCCTGGGGGCCAGCGGAGCGGTCGTTCACCAGGTCCGGCCCGGGGAAACGCTCTTTCGAATTGCCCGTCTTTATGGAGTCCCCTTAGAACGACTCCTGGAGTATAATGGTCTGTCGTCCGATGCCCCGATTCGACCGGGGGACGTCCTAAGGATTCCCCCCAAGGAGGGCTACGATGCAAATTCGGGAACGTGAGGTCGGAGACGTGACGGTCCTGGACATTTCCGGTAAGATTACGATCGGCGAGGGTGACGTCCAACTGCGGAACAAGATCCATGAACTCTTTGAACGGGGCCGACAGAAGATTCTCTTGAACTTGGGGGACGTGTCATACATGGACAGCGCCGGAATCGGCGAGCTGGTCGCCGCCTACACGGCGGCCCGCAATCGGGGCTGTGGACTGAAGCTCCTGAATCTAACCAAGAAGGTTCAAGACCTCCTGACCATCACGCACCTCATGACGGTCTTTGAGGTCTATAAGGACGAAGCCGAGGCCATACGGAGTTTCTCCCCGTAAAGGCTCCATTCTCAGAGCGGCTCACCCTGGAGAATGGCATCGGGTCGTCTTTTTCCATCGGCCGGGAAGTATGATTTTTTCAAGCGACTGTCTCCGGCAGATAGGTAGGTCGGCCCATGGGAGATCGGCCGGTCGGCAGTGGACACACGGATGGACTTGCTTATCGGCCGACCTGCCCAGCTGCCCAGCTTGAAAAATCGTCCTTCTCGAAGGGTCGGGAAATCGGAATCCCGTGGGTCGGGGTGCACCCATCGTCGGACGACCTGTGACGACAGACTGGCATGCGTGGCTTCAACAGCGGGCCGAAGTCGCCCGGGAGTGGTCCCACGCTTTCTGTATGTGGTTTCGCGCCAGTCTGGCTTACTTTGCCCTCCACTATCACCCCAGCCGGGAAGACGCTTCGACGCCCCTGAATCTCAAGAATTTCGTCCCCGAGGTCCAGGTCTTCGCCCACGGGATGGCGGCCTTGCTTCAATCGACCGCTCACTTGGTATCCGTCGAGTCGGTCGAACGCTATCAATTCCGGGAGTACCTGCGGAGTCTCCTGCAAGACGAGGCCGGCTGGTTCTTACTTCAGCCCTGGCCGACGGTCAGTCAGACGCCGGATGAGCAGATGCTTCAGTTCATGGATACCGTCGGTCAATTTCGTACGTTGGCCTTCCATATGGGGCAAGCCCCCTGGGTCGCCTATCCGGCTTTCGTCGTCATGGGGCGGATTTTCCGTCAACACGTGCTGAACACACCGATTGCGGCCTGGCTCATTCAGCGGTCCCTGATCCCTGGCGTCGACGAGATTCCCCATGCCGAGGTCCGCTACCTGTGCCGGTATCAATTGCCGCCCGTCGTTCGGCCGGTCGTCGCTTGGGTCGTGGCCAAGCTGTATCAGTGGCTGGCCTACCTGGAGATGTTCCCGCCTCTATCTGAGGACATAAGTCTTCTCAAGCGGAACTACCTGATCTTCATCCTCTTGAATGCCGAGATTCAGCGGCTCAAACGCCGTTGGGACCGCTTCCTGGTCCAGGTCCATCCGTGGCCGTCTGATTGGGTCGAAGCTTTGGAGGGCACGCTCTTCGCCCTCCAGATGGAGATGAAGAAGGTCATTCACCGAGAGATGCTGGGGTTCCTGGAGGTCCAGCGTTCGGCCGGCCTTTACATGCGCTTGGAAAACAGTCAGGGCATCCTCCGCAATGCCTTCCAGCAGGGCATCTTAGCCCTCCTTCAGAAGGCTGACGCCTCCCTCTCGGGAAACGTCTTGTTTCCTAACTATCGGACCAAGTTGGAACAGTCCCTCCGCTTGCGAGAAGACCTTTGGTCGCTCCGTCAGCTCGTCCGAGACATCTGGCGGAACCACGCCTGGGACCGGTGGAGCGAGCTGATCTCGGAATTCCGTCGGTTCCGGAACACGACGATGCATTTCTTGATGTACCGGGACTGGACCCACTTTGACGAGTTCTACCGACAGGTCCAGCGGGTCCGCACGCCCGCCGCCCGGACGGCCTTGCTTGACCAGTTGAACGCCTTTCTGGGTGCCCTGCTGAAAGAGATCAACAAACGGGATGTCCTGCAAGGCTATCCCTTTCCCTACAAGATCGAGGACGACTGAGGAAAGACCGTGAGGTACGGGCCGACATTCAGGCAGCAAGGCCATACGTCCATCAGGGAATTGGGTCGATGGGCCAAGAGGTCGGGTGCGGTTCGATGTCGGGGGCGGAAGAGCAGCATTTTGCAGAGGGTCTGGTCTCAGGGAGAGGATATCACCCAGCAGCTTGACCCCTAATCCCTCCCTTTACTTCTCTATTTGCCGACCTACCCGACTGTCCTTCGTGGCCCGCGCGGCTATCTCGACGATGCGAGCCGTCTTCTCCAGGTAGGTGGCATAGCCATAACGCGCTCGAAAGTACTCGACGGCCCGCTGAGCACGGCGCTCGACCTCATCTGGATGGTCGAGGGCATACCGCAAGCCAGCCAAGAGGCCCTCCGCCGAAGGCTCGACGAGGAGCGCGATCTCGTCGGTCAGGACCTGTGTGTGAGTCGGATGACGGGTCGCCAGGATCGGCCGCCCGGCGGCGAGATAGCTGTAGATCTTGAGAGGCGTATTCATCCCAGCCCGACGGGGCGACACCAAGAGGTCGGCGGCCTTTTGCAGAGCGGCGGCTTCTCGCGGGTTCATCCGGGGTAAGAGCTGGACATGGTCCTCTAAACCCAGGGCTCGCAAACGGTCTACCCATCCAGCATACCGCTCGGGCTCGACACCCGCCAGGACCCACCGGACAGCCGAGCCGTCAGAGTCGGCTCGCCAGCGGACGATGGCCTCCAAAAGTAGGTCCAGACCCTGGTAGGGCTCAAAGGTCCCGATATAAGCGACCAAATAGCGGCCGTCGGGACTCAGCGTCTGGCGGACTCGGCGGACCTCGTCGTCAGGGACCTGCTCGATGAATTCGGCGACGCCCATATTTTCGATGACTTCATAGGGCAAGTCCGGTCGCAAACGGCGGACGGCGTAGGCCAATTCATCGCAGATAGCGATGAGAGCCCGGGTATGGCGAATCGTCCATCGTTCGAATCTCCGCCAGACCCAGGCGGCGATTCGGGCCAGGGGAACACCAAAGTTGTACATCTGTTGACTCAGCAGAGAGTGCATGTCATACAGATGGGACAAGCCATAACGTTTTTGCCACCATGCGCCGATGAGGGCGGCCTCCTCATGGGTATGGACGACATCATAGCATTCGGACCGGAGGAGACGTCGAGCCGTCTGGTACAAACTGAGGTCCAGCAAGATCTTCCGCAGGGACGGCCCGATGGGAACACTGCGTACGCCGGGCGGTCGGGCACAACGCACGATTCGCACGCCCGGCAGGTCAACGTCCTCCCCAAAGGGATACGTAACGAGGTCGACTTGGTAGCCCAGGTCGCTGAGGGCCTTCAGCCGATGGAGGACCGAAAGGGGCGTCCCCCGGGGCGTGAAGAACGGCTCCGGGGCCAACATCAATATCCGCATCGGGAGGCCTCCATAGGATTCAGATTACCGAAGACCGCCGCCACTGTCACCGGCCGACAGCCGCCAGGCACTGCTCGACGGCCAGGTGGGAGCGGGTCGGGTAGGGATCAAGGGGATCGTAAACCAACTGAATCCCCTGGTCTTCGAGGACTTTTAGGATGTCGAAACAGAAACAAGCAAACGCCAAAA
>JANXAA010000350.1 GCA_025061865.1 Acidobacteriota bacterium
GACTGCTTCTGATAATGGGTCTCCGGGGTGGAGTGTGAGGGAATCGGGGGAGCACCCGGCTCCTGAGGTAGGATCGGGGAGGGTTAGAGCATGAGCGATGAGAAGGCATTGGTGGGTCGGCTTCGTCCTCCTGATCGCCCTGAGCGTCGTTGACCTGACGCGACCGGCCCCGTCCCCGTCGGTCCCGGCCGGGACGGACCTCCAGGTCGGCGCCTTTTACTATCACTGGTACCGACGCCGCCTGTGGCCGTCGGCCCATTACCGGGCCATCCCAGCCCTGGGCCTTTACAGTTCCATGGACCCGGCCGTCGTCCAGCGGCAGATCGCCCTGGCCTACACCCACGGGATTCGGATTTGGACCCTCGGCCTCTATTACAGACCTCAAGGATACAACCTGGACGAAATCGGCTTTGTCGTCTCCCAGTTAGAGAGCCTGGCGTCTCTCTATCCCCTCCACTTCGTCCTCTTTTATGACACGGCGATCTCCTTGTACTGGCAGTGTGATGTTCATGTCTCTCAGGAGGGGACCCCCTTCAATCATCCCGATCCCCGCAAGCGGGCGTGTATTCACCGAAGTTTCCGAGAGGCCATCCAGACGATCCGAGACCAACCGGGTCTGTTGACTCATCCTCAGTACTTGCGAATTCGAGGTCGGCCGGCCCTGGTGATCTACTTAACCCGGACCTGGCGGGGCCGACCCGGGGAACCCGGGTGCTCACTACCTGGCGAAGACTGCTCCTATCAAGGCGCTGTCCGGGCCATCCGCTATCAGACGGGGCGAGCCTATAGTGGGCCTCTCTATATCATCGGCGATGAGGTCTGCGGGACCCAGGTCGATGCCTTCGTCGATGACCGCATTGCCGAGCTGGACGCCGTCACGGCCTTCGGGACGGCCTGCGCCCCGGCCCTCGGCGAATCCCAGGTCGTGACGGTCGCCGACCGCAGCGCGGCCATCCAACAGGCGTGGCGGGACTATGTGGCTCGCATCCCAAATCGGTACACGGGTGAGCCGGTCGCCTTCATGCCGGTCGTCTTCGCCCAATATGACGAAGGCCACCTCCCCAAGCGGGCCAAGTCGAAACCCGTCGCCCCGGACGTTTACTCGTCGGTGAACTTCTTCGACGACGCCGGCGGGGCTGGCTTTGCCTATGCCCTCCGCCGCATCCTGCCCTTGGCGACAGAGGTCGAACCAGGCCGGAGATTCGTGTGGCTGACGACCTGGAACGAGTGGTACGAAACCAGTTCTGTCGAACCGGCCGCCCGCCCGGCGATGACGTGTCGTTGGCCGAATCAGTGCTTCCGCTACGCCTGGGGCAACCGCTTCCTGGAAGTCCTGCGGACGGTCTTAGAGACGCCCAGTCCCAAACGACCCCCGCCGGTCATCCACCGCGTCACGCCGACCGTCACGACGATGGACGCTCGCCCTTGGATCACCGTCGAGGGCGAGAACTTCGAGACCGGTAGCCCGGGTACCTGGGTCTATGTCATCACGCATGACCTGGGTGAGGCGGATGCCTTCAGCGTCTGGGACGTCCAGCGGGTGTCGCCCAACCACCTCTTGGCCCGACTGCCGTCGTGGGACTACGGCGAAAACGCCCAGGTCCGGGTCATCAATCCAGACGGTCAAATCAGCAACGCCGTCGACCTGCGAATTGTACCCCTCGTCCTGACGGTCACCGGGCCGCCAGCCGCTTGCGGGGGTCAGACTGTGACGGTGACGGCCGCCCTGGCCAACGTCTATGGTCCCGGCCGAGCGACGGCCTCAATGACCCTTCAGACCCCGGCCGACTTTCAGGTCACGTCGCCTACCCCCGTCGCCGTAGACGTCAGGCCCGGTCAGCGGATGGAGGCCACGTGGCTCGTGCGATGCCCGCGTGTCCCAGGGACCTTCGACCTCATCGTCCGGGCCGACGTTCAGTATTGCACGCCTTCGCCCTCCGCCGAATGCGTTTCCCAGACGCTGACCCGAGTGTTTCGCCTGAGCGTAAAGTCCACGCCCACTTTTGTCGACGTACCCTGCCCGCATCCGGCCTTCGGGTTCATCGAGCGCCTCTACGAGATGGGCGTCGTGGAACCCTGCGACACGGGCACCCGCCGGTTCTGCCCCGAACAGCCTGTCACCCGAGCGCAGATAGCCGCCTGGCTGACCCGTCTCCGAGGGGATGCACCCGAATCACCCTGTCAGCCGGGCTTTCCGGACTTGGCGGGTCATCCCTTTTGCGGCGCTGTCGAAAACCTTCAGCTTCAGGGCATCTCGGAGGCCTGCGATCTGCAGCTCTGTCCGCAGGTCGCCGCTGGTCTCCGATGTAGCCTCCACCCCGACTGCGACAGCAAGGATGACGTGGTCAGGGGGACCTGTTTTTGCCCGAACCTCCCCATCCCTCAGAGGACGGCCCTCCTGTGGATCTTACGGAGTCTCCGTCGGCAGCCACCCCGATGCGTCCTCTGCGACCCGACGGCCGGGCCCGGGACCGCCGACCGTTGGCTGATACCCTGGTTGGAATGGGCTTACTTTCTGGGACTCCTGGACACGCCCCCGGGCCCGGTGACCGACCCCATCGAGGCCCGTCTCGGGCAACTCAGGGGGACGACCTCCCGAGGCCGCCTGGCTGTGTGGCTCGGGCGGGCCTTCTTGTAGGGCATGGGACATAGTCCGTAGGGTGGCTTACGGACGAGACACTTGTCCTTGCCCCAAGCGGGGCCACCTGCGCTCCTCCACGCCGTAACAGAGCCGGTCGACGCTATTCCGGGACAGGTAGGCCTCGGGGGCCTT
>JANXAA010000351.1 GCA_025061865.1 Acidobacteriota bacterium
TTTTTGCGTGATGGGAAGCGGGTTTTCGATTTCCACAACTTGTGGAAATCAGGGGGCCTCCATGTGGAAAACGAACTTCTCAGTCGACCTTTTTCCACATATCCACATCCCCATCCACAGCATTTCCACAGGCATTTCCACAGAATTTCCACATCTTCCGGGACCTTAAGGGATGGCCTGGGACGGAGGTGCCGAGCGGCTCGGCGGGGTGGGACGCGCTATGGTCTCGAGGCCGGATATCGCTCGTAGGCTTCACAGCTGGTATAATATCCCTCTACAGACCTCCTTATGGGGGCTTTCCTCAGGCCTAGGGCTCCTCTCATCCACACTTTCATCAGAGCCATTCAGTGGAGGAGAGTCCTATTCCATCGACCTGGGCCATCGGCATGATGCAGGAGCAAGAGACCGGGAGGGACGGTCTTTGGGGCTGGGGTCCCGGCTTTTCCGACCTTGCTCCTTTCTTTGGATTCGTTATCTTGCATCATGCATCTGATTTGAAAATCTTCCTTCTGGAAGACTCGGAAAAGCTGAATTCAGCGAGATTCTCACGAGTCAGACGGCTGTGTGAGGCCTATGGGACGACTGGAGGCTCTCCTAAGCCACCCCGTCTGGGGTATCGGGATGGCCCCCTGGGCTGGCGTGTACGGGTTTCTGACCTGTCTATGGCACCATGCTTATGATATTGGCTTGCGAAAGACGGTTCGTTTGCCTGTACCCGTCGTCAGCGTGGGGAGTCTATTCGCCGGTGGAAGTGGGAAGACGCCCTTCGTGGTGTATTTAGCCCGCTACTTCCGGACCCTCGGGTATACGCCCTTGGTCCTCTCTCGGGGCTACCGAGGCCATCAACGGGGTGTCGCCTGGGTCGATATCGACCGAGATGCAATCCCGGACTGGCGAGCCATCGGAGACGAGCCAGCCATGCTGGTCCGGTGGGTCCCCGTCACCGTGGCCGTCGGCCGGCGCCGGGAAGCGGCTTATGCCTTGGCCGCTCAGAATGGTGCCTTCGATGTCGTCCTATTGGACGATGGCTTCCAATATCGACGCTTGGCCCGGAGTGTCGATTTGGTCTTAATCGACATCCCCAACTGGCGACGCTCTCGACGTTTGTTCCCGAGCGGCCGTCTCCGGGAGCCTCTTCACCACCTCCGACGGGCCGATGCCATTCTTCTGACGAAGGGTCGTACGCCCGAGGAATACGCGGCCGTTGAGCGGGCGCTCCGTCGTTTTCAATCTTGGCGGCGCCCTATCTTCCGGGTCCGCTTCTCCGTCGGTCCCTTTCTGGACATGCAGAAGGACGCCCGCCCCATACCCTTGGAGGAACTCCGACACGGCCGCTGGATGGTCACGGCGACCGTCGCTGACCCCGATTCCTTTGTGCAAGACCTTCGCGAGGTCGGCATCGACATCGCCGCTACGTGGCTCCGACCCGACCACGCCCCCTGGGGACCTAAAGAAATGCGTCGTCTGGAACTCGCCAGCCGGACCTGCTGGGGCGTCCTCACGACTCTCAAGGATTGGGTCAAGATGGAAACTTACCGTCCAGACTTTACCGTCATTGTCGTAGGCCAGCAATTAAGCTTCTTACCGCCGAGTCCCAACTTCCCGGACTGGCTCCAGCGCCGCCTGCGGGAAGGCCCACCGGATCTCGGGGCTCGGACCTTGTTCACGTAACCCCTCGATACTTCCTTCTCCCGTTCAGAAGGTGACACCTACCGGTTTGTAGGACCCTCACGTCCCTATCAACACCGGCATGACTGGCAGTGTTGGGTTCAGACGACGCCGCTATGATGGGCGTTGTCCCAAGAGGCTTGGCGTCGCCTTTTAAGCCTTCTCTCAACGGGGGAGAGCTTAATAGGTAGGGCCCCGATCAAGGCCTCATGCTCGCCTACGCGAGGATAACCCACTCATATCTCGCATTCCGTGTCCTGACGACCCTGCTCGAGCGAGCGGGGTTTGGATCTCATATCCTCATCCTGTATAACATCGGTAGACATCCAGGTCCCCATCAAGGGGGTAGGTCATGACACGTGCCGCTTTTATCGTCGCTGGAGTCCGGTCGCCAATCGGCAAGGCCCCGAAGGGTTCGCTTCGCCACGTCCGGCCGGACGACTTGCTGGCTCACGTGATTCGGAGCCTGCTGAAGCGGGTCCCCGATTTTGACCTCAGCTTAATCGACGATGTCGTCATTGGCTGTGCGACGCCGGAGGCCGAGCAGGGTCTGAATGTGGCACGTATTGCGGCCCTCCGGGCCGGTCTACCTGCTTCCGTGCCGGCATTCACCCTAAACCGCTTTTGTGCCTCCGGCTTAGAGGCCATCGCTATCGGGGCCCAGCGGATCATGCTTGGCGTGGCCAACCTAGTCATCGCCGGAGGCGTCGAGTCGATGAGCCGTCTCCCGATGGGCGGCTGGCATCCGAGCCCGAATCCGACCCTCATGAATACTTATCCTGACGTCTATCTGAGCATGGGCCTGACGGCGGAAAATTTGGTCGAGCGCTACCAAATTTCTCGGGAGGAACAAGACCTTTTTGCCCTGGAGAGTCACCAAAAGGCCATCCAGGCTATCGATGCGGGGAAGTTCCGGGAAGAAATCGTCCCCGTGCCGGTCCAGTGGGTCGAGTCGATCGAGGGAAAGCCCCAGAACCGGGACTTCGTCCTGGAAGTCGACGAAGGTCCTCGGCGGGACACGTCGATGGAAGCCCTGGCGAAGCTTCCGCCTGTCTTCAAGCAGGATGGCACCGTGACGGCTGGTAACAGCTCCCAG
>JANXAA010000352.1 GCA_025061865.1 Acidobacteriota bacterium
CCCCCGACCCCTAAAACCAAATACTCTGCACCAATACCGATGGACGGGGACCTGGCCCCGGGGACTCGAGAGCCCCTACCCAGCTTCCCGGAGGGCCCGCTCGATGGCCCGGTCGAGGATGCAGATCGCTCGGTCGAGGTGCTCCGCCTCGACCACCAGGGGTGGAATCCATCGGATGACGTTTCCATACCGACCGCACGTGATCAATAGCAGGCCGTCTGCCAGGGCATTTTCCAAGACCCGCCGGACGAGCTCTCCCCTGGGTCGCTTGGACCGACGATCTCGGACAAATTCGAGGCCGACCATGTAGCCGAGGCCTCGAACGTCCCCTAGGCACTCGTACCTGTCCTGAAGCCGACGGAGGCCCTCCATCATCCCAGGCTGGAGGGCCTGCCCCTTTTCCAGGAGCCGGTCTTCCCGAATCGTGTCGATGGTCGCGATGGCCGCCACGCACGAGAGGGGCGCCCCCCCAAAGGTCGTCCCGTGGGCCCCGGGATTCCACGAATCCATGATCCGACGGGGTGCGCACACGGCGCTCAGGGGAAGCCCCGAGGCGATCCCTTTGGCGACGGCCATGACGTCGGGGACGACCCCGGCGTGTTCGCAGGCGAACCACCGAAGTGTGCGCCCAAAGCCCGTCTGAACCTCGTCGAGGACGAGCAGGATCCCGTGATCGTCGCAGACCTTCCGAAGGGCCTGTAAGAACGACACGGGCGGGACGACGTAACCGCCCTCGCCCTGAATCGGCTCGACGAGGATGGCCGCCACCGCCTCGGGGGGGACCCGAGTCTCGAACAACCGGTCCAGGGCATCCATCGTCGCCTGGACGCATTCCTCCGGCGTGCCCTCAAATCGATAGGGGTTCGGGAAGGGTACGTGGTAGACCTCAGGTAGGAGCGGCGCATAGCGTCGTCGGAACTTGACGGCCGATGTCGTCAGGGAGACGCAGGCCAACGTGCGGCCGTGAAAGGCCCCCTCGAAGGCGATGACGGCTGACCGGCCCGTCACGTACTTAGCCAGCTTGATAGCCCCCTCGACGGCCTCAGCCCCCGAATTGCTGAAGAAGAAGGTGTCGATGTCGCCGGGCATGACCTGAGCGAGCTTTTCGCCCAGCTCGGCGAGGGCCTCAAAGTAGTAGGTACAGCCGGCATGGATGAGACGGTCCATCTGCCGCCGGAGGGCTTCCAAGACACGGGGCGGGCGGTGGCCGATGTTGGCGACGGCCGTCCCAGAGGCAAAGTCCAAGTAAGCCTTTCCATCGGGGTCATAGACGTAGGGACCTTCAGCCCGGGCGACGACTAAGGGCCAGTCGATGACCAGGGCCGGAGTCAGGTGGCGTTGGGCACGTTCGACGATGGGATGGAGGGTCATCCGGGCTTCTCCTTGCATGCACGAGACCACTCGGAGGCATTCTACAAAAAGAAACCCATTCTGCAAGTTGAATGAATTTCATGATAGGGCACAAGGGGGGCTGGGGAATTTCAAGAACGGCCAAAAAAGACCTATCTGAGGCTGATCGATGCTGTCCCACCCTGCTCACCAGAGGGGAGTGGGGATATCGAACCCCCTCGAAGGAGCCGAGAGGCATCCCGATGTTACCTGCCCCGGCGTTGCCAGTTAGCGGCGGCGTTCAGGACACCTATTTCGATTACCGGGGTCGGGCCGACGGTCGGGACGAAAAGGTCGGCTTTGGTGGGACCCGAAACCGCCACGTCGGCGTCGGGACGGAAGGCCTGAACGCCGGGGCCAGCGGCTGGGGCGTCACGGGTTGAAATCGGACGGCCGGACCCTGGACGCCGGGGGCCGGCGTCACGGGGACCTGCACGGGCGGGATTGGACCCGGGGGTGTCGTCTGGACGAAGGCCGGGATAGTCGTCACCGACGGCGGGATCGGTTGGGGCGGTACAGGCCGGACGACCTCGCATTGGATACCCTGGAGAGCGCAAGTCAACTGCCAAAATAGTGGATTCGGAAAGAGATAGATGGGAGCCTTGGATGTCGGCGTTGAAGTCTCCGAGGGCGTCGGGACCGCCTCATAACGACGCCGGGGACGTGGCTCCGGGGCTTCCGGATACTCATGAACGATGCGAATCTCCCGGGGGATCTCGATCGTCGCGGTCGTCGGTCGGGGGAGGGGACCGCCGATACGTTCACCCGTCGGTGTGCGGTTCGTAATCATCCAGGTCCGCTGACCGTCTCGCTCGATGATGGCCAGACGCATATCGCCTTTCAGCCAGACGCTAGTCCCCTCGACGCGCAGGATACCGGACGCATCCGGCGTTTGGGCCGACCGTTCGGCCATCTGGAGGATCAGACCCGTCGGGACCGGGGAACGCAAGAGACGGATCAGACCCCCGACGTGTACGGTGGGCCATCCGTGCTGATCCAGCCACCGGGTGAGGTAGGCCTCCGACGGATTCTGGGTCGCCGCCTGCAAGAAGACTTCTAACGTCGAGGCTCCCGCCCACCTGGCGAGCACACAGAAAACGCCGAGGGCCCACCCGATAGCCCAAAGGCTACGTCCTTGCCTGGACATAGGCAACCTCCTCATGCTTCCCCATATTTTAGGTTTAGCAGACCCCTTTGGCCCGGAAGCATGGCGTCCGCCAGGCCTTGTCCACCGCTCGGGAAGCGTGATTTTTCTACGGGGGCGCATGGCCTGACGACGTGATGGAGCCTATCCTTTCGCTTCAGCCACGGCTTCTTTCGGTGACGTCCCACCGTCACGCCGTTTGCCCTAAGACCCTGAGGCTCGATAGGAT
>JANXAA010000353.1 GCA_025061865.1 Acidobacteriota bacterium
AAGCGGGTCGAGTGGGACAAGTTCCGGATGGCCGTCACAGACTACGAAATTCAGACCTACTACCGGATGCTGTGAGGCAGGCCCGTCCATTCCCCTCCACTGAAGGGGTAGCCCGCCGGGTCGTCCTACTTATCGGCCCAAGTCCCATTATGGGACCCACAGGCGAAATTTCCGCCACCCGGAGGTTGAGGTTAAAATCGAATCTGCCTTGAGGGTGGCAATATGCGGTGGGTCTGGGTGGTGGGTTGGTTCTTTTGCATCGCAGGTCAAAGGCCTATCCCCCTCGCAGGCGGGACGCCTACGCTCCTATACGAACCGGGTGGGCGGACGGGCGAAGTGGGTCCGAATTCGGACCTGCCGCCTCGAGTCCTGACCCTGGCCGAGGCCGTCGCCTTGGCGTTACGACGAAATGGGGAACTCCAAGCCCGTCGGTCGGAAGTCGAAGCGGCGCGTGGCCGGGCCCGACAGATGGTGGCACTCCCAAACCCTGAAGTAGAGACCGAGCTCCTTATCGTCCAAGAGCGAATCCTGGGTCTTCAGCAACCTATCCGCTGGCCTGCGCAAACGCGAGCTCTTCGCCGCTTGGGTGAGTTAAATACCGAAGAGGCCGTCACCGACTATCGTTTGAAACAGCAGGAACTTGTCCGGGAGGTGCGTCTTCAGTTCATCGAGGCCCTGGCCTTGCGGGAACGGGTCGCCGTCTTAGCCGAGAGCCTTCAGATGGCCCGGGAAGTCCAGGCGACGGCCGAGGCTCGCTGGCGACAGGGTTTTGGGAGCCTCGAGGAGGTCACCCGGGCGGCCATCGAGGTCGGTCGGATTCGCACGCAGTGGGACACCCTGCAGGGGGACCTGACTATCCGGCGGGCGGAACTTCGACGCTTGATCGGCTTAGACAGCGACGTCGACGTGACCGGCGGCTTGGCGGCCGTCGTCTCCGAGTTAGGAGAATTTTCCGGGAACCTGACGGCCATTGATACGCATCCGTGGGTCACTCAGGGCCGGGTCCAGGAAGCGCTCTGGGAGGCTCGGGGCGCCTTGGAGCGGAGTTACCGGCGTCCGGTCATCGCCTTGGGGCCGGCCGTGGGCTTCTTGGAAGGCGGTCGAGTTTCGCCGGGTATCGTCATCTCCGTCACGGTCCCGATCCTGGACCGCCGAAGGGGGAGTCTCCAGGAAACGGTGGCCCGGGCCGAGGCGGCTCGGACGACGACGGCCTATCGGCGGCGGGAATTAGCCCTGCGCCTCGAGAGCCTGACGAAGCGTTATGGGGGCCTCCAGCAAAGTCTGGAGGCCTTTCGGCAGGACGTGCTCGAGCCGGCCGAAGACCTCTTCCGTCGTAGCCAGACGGCCTATCTCCAGGGGCGGATCCCCTTCGTGACGTATGTCGATGCCTTTCGGACCTGGGTCGAAGTCCGCCTGGAATACCTGGGCCTCCTGGAAGAGCTGGCCCGGACGGCCGTCGAGGTCCGGTTCATCACGGAGGGCCCGGATGCGACGTCGCCCTGACGAACGACGTCAGCGGTCCTCCCGCCTCCGACCCTTCTCCCCGGAGAGAGACGCAAGGGGCGGTTCCGCGGGGCGTCCCTCCTTTAGACGGGCCTCTTGTCCCTGGGGAGAGAAGGACAGGCCAGGGCATGCGACCTTTCGAATGCTCCTGGGCGGCCTCCTCCTTCTCCTGGGGTTCGGCAGCCTGGCCTGTCGGAAGCCACCAGAGGCCTCCCGGGCCGAGGCCTCGGCGGCACCGGCAGGCGCCCATTCTATACCGGCGGGGGTCCCTTACGAGATCGCTGTCGTTCAAAAGAATCGCTTCCCCGTGTGGGTCTCTACGACAGGCGTGACAGCCTTGGACCCGGCTCGACAGGTCGTCCTGACGGCGCCCCAGCGAAGTCTCCTCCAGTCTATCGCCACCCTGGGCGAACGGGTCTCGAAGGACGCCGTCGTGGCCGTCCTCGAACCCCTTGCCTCCCCGGGCTTACGGGTCGAAGTCCGGAGTCCTATCGCCGGCCTCGTACTCCGGCCGTCGGCCCGTGTGGGGGAAATCGTCGAAGAAGGCGGCCGGCTCTTGGAAGTCGCCGACGACTCGGTCATGTGGGTATGGGTCCGCATCTATCCCGTGGACCTCGATCGGGTGCGTCCCGGGACGCCGGCCGTCATCTCGGTCCCCGGGACCTCTCAAACGCTCTCCGGCGTGCTGGACCTCATCCTACCGGAAGTCGGACCCGACCGGGTCGTCCAAGGACGGGTCGTCCTGCAGGACCGTCCGGGCGTCCCGGCGGGTCTTGTCGTGGACGTCCGCCTGACGGTCGGTCATCGGGAAGGGTGGGCCGTTCCGAAAGAGGCCGTCGTCTTCGACGGGACTCGAGCGCTCGTGGCTCGGGTCCACTTGGGATCGGACGGGTCGGTCGAGGGCGTCGAGGCGGTCGAAGTCTCGCTGGGCTTCGAGACAGACCGTCTATGGGAGGTCACGGGGGATCTCCAGGCGGGCGACCGGGTCATCTCTAAGAATGCCTTTCTGGTCCTGAAAGCCCGTCACGAGGCGGTCGAGGCGGCCGACGAGTAACCGTGTCAGAAGGTCGGGGACACCGAAGCCGGTCTGGAGGCCTTTCCCGGGACCCCGCATCCTGCGTCCGAGGGCAGAGACATGATCCGGCAGATCGTCGAATTCTCCGTGGTCCGGCGGGGTCTGGTCCTACTGATGACCTTAGCCCTGCTCGTCTTGGCCG
>JANXAA010000354.1 GCA_025061865.1 Acidobacteriota bacterium
GAGTCCCCTGTGAAGAACGTCCTGCATCCTTCTCATAGCTCGAATCCCGTCGCCATCGTCTTCCAGACGACCGAATACGACAAGTTGGGCACGCCTGACGAGGGCTACGACATCGCCTGTACGACGTACCGGCTGACCGAGCACTTCCACTACTGGACGAAAAACAATCCTTACAACGTCCAGCTCCAGAACGAGTTCTTCGTCGAGATCCCCGAAGAGTTGGCCCGAAAGAAGGGCATCCGGAACGGCGACATGGTGCGCGTGATTTCGGCCCGGGGCGAGGTCCGGGGCCGGGCGATGGTGACCCAGCGGATCCGGCCGATGGTCGTCGACGGTCGGACGGTCTACCAGATCGGGATGCCCATCCACTGGGGCTTCCTCGGACAAGGCAAGCAGGAAGGCGGCATGGCGAACATCCTGACGCCGACGGTCCTCGACCCGAACTCCTTCGCCCCGGAATACAAGGGGTTCCTCGTTAAACTGGAAAAGGCGTCATGACCCAGGGAGAAGATGGCGATGCCGACGGTCAGCCTGGAAGTGAAGGCCATCTCGGCGACGACGACGCCGGCCCCGGGGATGAAGGAAGCCCCTCGCGTCGCCAAGCTCATCGACGTCTCCTCCTGCATCGGTTGCAAGGCCTGCGAGGTCGCCTGCCAAGAGTGGAATGACCTGCCGCCTAACGTGGACCGGCCCTTTACCGGTTCCTACCAGACGATGCCTGACCTGTACTGGAATTTCTGGCAACTCATCAAGTTCAACGAAGTCTTGCGCGAGGACGGCCGTCTCGAGTGGACGATGACGAAGTACCAGTGCATGCACTGTGCCGACCCCGGCTGTCTGCGGGCCTGCCCGGCGCCGGGTGCCATCGTCCAGTACGCCAACGGGATCGTCGATTTCGTGCAAGAGAACTGCATCGGTTGTGGCTACTGCATCACGGGCTGTCCCTTCGACGTGCCTCGGCTGAATCCCCAAACGGGCCGGGTCTCCAAGTGCACGCTCTGTTCGGACCGGGTCGCTGCCGGTCTCGAGCCGGCCTGTATCAAGGCCTGTCCGACCAACTGCTTGAGCTTCGGGACCAAGGAAAAACTCCTCCAGATCGCTCACCAGCGGGTCGAACAACTCAAGGAACGGGGCTTCACGAATGCGGGTATCTACGACCCACCGGGCGTCGGGGGAACGCATGTCATCTATGTCCTGCCCCATGCGGATCGACCCGAGGATTACGGCCTACCGAAGGACCCCAAGGTCTCATGGGTCCTGAAGCTATGGAAGGGTCCCCTAAAGTGGTTGGGCCACTTGATCGTCTTCGGCGGCATCCTGGGGGCTTTTATCCACTACCTCCGATTTGGTCCCCACCGGGTCCGGGAAAAGGAAGATTAGGTATCGGGAGGCGCATATCTTGACGACCCCGCTCGAGCGAGCGGGTTTGGATTAGATTGCCCTGGGATTTGCATCTTGCCTTTTGTATCTTGCATAGGAAGTTAGCTAATGGCCGACCGGGACGAGATCCAGCGATATACGCTGGCTGAACGCCTTATCCACTGGGCCGTGGCGATTGCCTTTGTCTATTTGGTCCTGTCGGGTCTGGCCTTGTTCCACCCGAGCTTTTACTGGCTGGCTTACGTGCTGGGCGGGGGGCCTGCGATCCGCCAGTGGCATCCTATCGTCGGCGTTTTCATGTTTGTGTCTTTGGCGGCCATGTATCTGAAGTGGCGGCGGGACATGAAGCTGGACGACCTGGACCGCCAGTGGCTCCGCCATATGAGTAAGTACGTCCGTCACGAGGAGGGAGTGCCCGAATCGGGCCGCTTCAACGCCGGCCAGAAGCTCCTCTTCAAGACGATGAGCCTGATGGGCCTCCTTCTCCTGTTGTCCGGGATTCCCTTGTGGTTCCCCCTCCGTTTTTCCCGAAACCTTCGGGAATGGAGTATTTTGGTCCATGAGGTCGCCGCCTTGGTTGCCATCGGTGGCTTGATCGCCCATATTTACATGGGAACAGCCGTCGTGCGGGGTAGTATGCGGGCGATGCTCACGGGTTGGGTGTCGCGGGCGTGGGCACGAGCCCATCATCCCCGGTGGGCTCGAGAGGTGGAACGCACTCCTTAGACAAAAACCCGACGACGGGAAACCAAGCGCTGTCTCCCCTGGGGCGGTGGGTGTCCCCCCTGCCCCAGGGGTCCTCCCCGATGGGCACGAATGGCCTCTTTTTCTTGGGACCAGCGAATTCAGCGCGTTGAGACCCTCCTGCATCAATACGCATTCGTCCAGGACGTCCTGAAATTCACCCGGGAAGTCCTCCGATTCCAACAGGAAGTCTATCGCTGGGTCGAGCAGAAGCTGGGCCTCGAGGTTTTCGCCTTCCAGACGTCTGTCCGGCGGCTCCTATCCGAGCGCTGGGGCGTCTTCGGGGGGGAAGAAAGCGAACGCCCTCTCCGGAGTGACTTTCTGGACGTCCACCTACCTGTATTTTTCCCCCTCTTTGCTGAATACCTGGACCTCATCCGGCGGGTCGGGCCACCGACCCTGGCGGCCGTCGCCTACCAGCTCCAAGTGGAGCTGACGGCCGAAGAGGCCCGCCAAGTCTTGCAGGCGTATTGGCGACACGAGACCTTGTCGACGGGACGGGGCGAGACCGAAGAGGAGCAACGGGTCTTGGCCTTCCTGGCCAAGTTATTCCTTCAGCCTTATGCTGAGTTCTTAG
>JANXAA010000355.1 GCA_025061865.1 Acidobacteriota bacterium
CGTCTTGGGCAGATAGGCAGTCTGGAGGCATCGTCGTGGCGAATACCTTCGCCGCCACGGCTGTTCAGGCCTTTCGATGGGCCCAGATAAACTGGCCGTGGATCCTCCTGTACTGGTTGGCCGTCGCCGGGGCGGCTTGGCTCGTCGGGACGCCCTTGACGCAGAGCCTGGACGAGTTCTTCCGGCAAAGGCCGGCGGCGGCAGAGCTGTATCCGGGACTGCGACTCCTTTACTTACGGGAGTGGCTTCGTCAGCCCGATTTTTCCACGGCGTGGGATACCTTCACATCTCTGGCCATGGGTGTCGGGTTTCTCCTGTGGCTCTTCCATCTCCTGGTTAGCAGCGGTTGGCTTGTCATGATGGGGCTCCGGGGCTTTCGACGACATCCGGTCGGGACGGGTATTCTGCTGGGGACCCGCACGCTGGCCCGCCAGATCCAAGCATGGCCCCTATGGTTCCTCACTTGGATAGGTGTCGCTGTAGGAGGCTTCCTGCTGTGGCGGGGTCTTCTGAATCTCCTGGTCCGGACGCACCGGGACGGATGGGTCGTCCCGACATGGTACGGGGGTCTAGCTGTCGCCGTCGTCGGCCTGTGGGTCGCCGGGTTTCATTGGGACCTGACACGGGTCCTGACCATGCAGACAGTCCGGAAACCGGGTCTTTCGGCCTGGCGGGCCGTGCGGACGGCCCTGCGGCGATGGGACGCGGCGGCCGGCCTGGTTTTCGTTTACGCCCTCGTCCCCCTCGGGGCCGTCTCGGTCTTGGCCTTCGTCCATAAGGCCTGGATGGACCTCCATCCGGCGACGGCCGCCGCCTTCGGGTGGCTGACCTTCGCGGTGGGGCTGTGGGTCCGGCTGTGGAATCGGCTTGCCTACTATGCACACTTGAGCTGCGTCTTTACGGACGCCTCGGCCCTCGTCGAGGCGATTCGCCCGGTCCCGGCGGGGGCCGTCCCTGGGACGAGCCTGGAGGCCTCTACGGATTAGGCGCGGGCTGTTCATTGCCGGGGGCCGGTATTGGCTATAGGCTCTATCATCGTCTATACCCGACACTCGACACCGAATCCCCAAATTTCAAGGGGAGGCTTGGCGATGGACGACCGGCCACTTCGAGCTAACCTCGTCGAACTGCTCCGGGGCGGGAGTGCTCACGTCCCATTGGCCCAAGCCCTGGCTCACCTGCTACCGGTCTTCCGCACCCGACGTCTACCCGGAGAGCTCCGCTCGATTTGGGAGATCTTAGAACACATGCGTATCGCCCAAGAGGACATCTTGCGCTACATACAAGACCCGACCTGGGTATCGCCGCCCTGGCCGGAGGGCTACTGGCCGACGGAGGTCCCCGAGGTCTTGCCTGACGCCGTTTGGGAGGCAACGGTCACCCGATTCTTAGCTGACCTGGAGGCCGTCGTCCGGATTGTACAAGACCCTGCTCTGGACCTGACGGCCCCGATTCCACATGCCCAAGAGCATACTTACCTTCGGGAAGTCCTTCTGGTCGCCGACCATAACGCCTACCATCTGGGTCAGATCGTAGCGATTCGGCGGGTCTTGGGCGCTTGGCCTCCCGAGGATTGACAGCGCCTCGGTCTATAAAAATCCTGACAGGGCGGTTAAACCCGTGAGAGGGGCGTCGATGGACTTTTTTGACCCCCGCAAAGCACGATGTTTCAGCCGTCTCAGGCCCGGTGGTCAGATAGACCCGCTGGCGGGGGACACACTGATCGACCTGCCTATTTGCCCGAATATGGACTATCTGGCCGAGACGATGGCCTGTCAATCCGCCCCTTAGCTCGTCTCTGATCCCGAATCCCGGGGGATGGAGCGTTTCCATGCGACGTCAGCTGTGGGTTCTATGGACAGGCATCCTTTTCAGTATGATCACGATATCCGTGATTTTCTTGCTGGTCCTGCCCCTTATCCTGAAGAACCCGATCCGTCCTCCGGGCGACCCCTTCTTGCGATGGATCCGGTGGATCTTCATCGGTCTGGTCTTCGGGCTATGGGGGCTGGGAGTATGGGCCGTCCGAAGGGCCCGACGTTTTTGGTCGACTCCCGGCCTGGCGGAGGCTCTATCTGCGGGGACCGGTCCGGCGGCAGAATCCCATCCGACCTTCCGATGGTCCCTCATCGGTTGGTCGATCCTGGAGGGCGGCATCATCGTGGATGTAGTATACTGGCTTTTAAGCCAAGACTGGGGGAATACCCTACCGGCGGTGTTGATCCACGGCTTCACCTTCCTGGTGTCGAATCCCTTGTATATCGTCGGACCCGTCCCAGGGGGAGGCCGTCGGTAAAATGACGGGATGACGGACGATGACATTAGACCCGTCCGCGTCCGGCTTTATCTGTACGGACATCTTGTATCGCTTTATCTCAGGGGGTCGCTGATGGTCCGGTCGGGTGTTGTCGCGATCGCGTTTTTACTTGGGACGGGCTTAAGCATGGTCTGGAGCGCTGGACCCGATGAGGCCACGCTTCGGGCGGTCGCATCCAAGGCCCAGGCCCTGGAGACCCGCCTTGTCGAGATTCGGCGTCATCTTCACATGTATCCCGAACTGAGCAACCGGGAGTTTGAGACATCGAAGTTCATCGCCGAGCGCCTTCGGGCCTTAGGCCTTGATGAAGTCCGGACGGGCGTCGCCAAAACGGGCGTCGTCGGGGTCTTACGGGGGAACCGACCGGGCCCGGTCGT
>JANXAA010000356.1 GCA_025061865.1 Acidobacteriota bacterium
TATCTCGCCAACCGCATCCTGACATGGTTGACGAACCGTCTGTATCATGCCCGTCTGACGGACATGATGACGTGCTACAAGGTCTTCACGCGGGACGTGGCCCAGAGTCTCCGGTTAGTCAGCGACCGCTTTGAGATTGAGCCCGAACTGACAGCCAAGATCCTCCGGGGCGGGTGGTCGATTCGGGAGGTCCCCGTAAGCTATCGGCCCCGGGTCTATGCTCAGGGGAAGAAAATTCGAGTGCGGGATTTTTTATGGGTCGTCCGGGCCCTTTGGCGGTTCCGGCATTTTGAGCCGGCCCGAAACAGCCTGTAAAGGAGGGGTCGGAGGGTCCGGGGTCGGAGGCAAACCGAATCCTCTTCTCTAATCCCTCTCCCCTGACCCCCTCAGGCCCCAGCGTGGGGATTGAGCTCTATGCCTTAATGCGCTTGATCTGGTCCAGCAGGGTCTGGATAACGTCCCGCCCCTTGAGTTTGGCGATTTCCCGGACCATCTGGACGATGGCTTCTTGGACGGCCTGCAGGCCTTGGCCGTCTTGGACGGCCGCTCGCGCCTTCAGATAATACGTCTCCACGATGGGAGCGCAGTTGGGCCCCAGGACCTCCAGGCTGACTTGGCGTACCCGGTCGAGGTAGGTCAAGAGCCGCTCATGACGGGTGGCCGGGGTCACACCGGAGGCCTGTATATTAGAGGAGACCTCCGAACGGAGGACTCCTGTATCTTCTACGGGGGATGCGGGGGACGGAGGCGGGGCTGGTGATGGCTCTTTCAGGCAGACCAAGTTATGAGTGATGAGGCCATACAGGATTTTCGACGTATCGAAGAGACTTAAGCCGCAGGCCTGAGCTAGCTCCCGAACCGTCTTTTGGCCATCGATACGGGCCAGGACCATCCATTCGCCCGTATTCAACTGGACGTGGCTCCGACCCTGAGGCAGGGAGGGCACGATCGCGGGGATCATATCCAGCGAGGGAATCTTCCGAGAGAGGATGCGCCATTCGTCGATCCGACGGGCGGCCTCCATGAAGAGGGTCGTGTTACTCCGTTGGACTGTCACGCGAGGAGGCCGGACCTCCGGCTGAAACAGGAACTCGCCTTCGTTCCAGATGGCCATCTCGTAGACCGCATCTTCGCCCTGCAGGTCCCCGACCTCGGCGTGCACGATTTGGCCTTCCTGTAAATAGATATGCCCCTCGGTCGTGCCCCGACGGAGCAAGAACATCCCCGTCTTCCCAGCCGTGCTGACTAACTGAACGATGTCCGGAAGTTGAATATCTTTTAAAGAGCCCCGCAGACTCATCGATGACCCATCAAGGCCCTTACGCCCCAGCGACACCCAATGTAATCCCTGAGGTCGATAAGATCAACGGTACCGTTCGGCTCCCCTGAGAAGGACGCCCGATCGGCCATTTGCGTCGTCCTTTTGGGTCAGGGGCAAAGGCCGGTCGGATGCCCTTCTCCCGAAGCGAAGGGCTCTATGATCACCGACCCCGCCCCAGTGCTTCATTGAGATTTAAGGCTTTAAGGCTCCCGCCTCCAGCCTCTCCCCCCTGGCTTCCTCGTCCCCGAGGAGAGGGGGCCAGGGTAAGGGAGACAAAGAACAAAATCAAAGCTCAACGAAGCATTAGCGAGCGAGGCCGGGAGGTCTTCAGGGGACTCGCTCAAGGGCCACAGCTTGGGTATCGTAGCGAACGGCGCATATCCACTTTCGCTATGCGCCATTTGCCATTCAAAAGGCCTCCAGGACGGCGCTCACCAGGGCCTGGGCCAGGGTCTGACCTAGCTCATCGATGGCCTGAACTTCTGGGTCTGTGTAAGGCCGCCCCGAGGTCCCGGCGACGGAAAATTGATTACGGAATACCCAGTTCGGATTCTCGAACAAGACCGCTTCCCCCGGCACTCGGTAAAACCGCACCCGTAAACTGATCAAGACCTGAAGGGTCTCGGCCTGCCCCTGAGCAGTCCATCCTACGGGAGTGACCTGGAAAGTCTGAACTTCCAGCTTCAGGACCGCATCGGCGCCCTCGGGGTCCGCCTGGATCCGGCGATGGGTCCGGGCGACAAAAGCCTGAATAATATGCTGGGTCAGCTTCTGCTGGATCTCCGGTCGAGGCAAGACACCTTCGACGGGCGGGATGGCGATGACCCGCACGTCCGGCGTCAGGGTTCCCGTGCCCTGACCCTGGAGGGTATACCCGCAGGCCCCACTGAGGGCCATCCAGCCGACCCCACAGAGCCACCCCAGCGTTTTATTCACCGGCTTCTGATACATGGAGAAGCTCGGACACGGTCTTCAACAACGTCGCCGAATGCACGGGCTTGGTGATATAGACATTCGCCCCCAAGGCCAGCGCCCGCTTGCGGTCCTCTTCCGCCCCCTCGGTCGTCACGATGACGATAGGCACGTCTTTATATTCGGGATTCTGGCGAAGGATGCCGATGAGTTTCAACCCGTCCATGACGGGCATATTGATGTCAATGATGAACAGGTCCGTCTTCTCTTGATTCAGCTTCTTGAGGGCCTCGACCCCGTCGCCGGCCTCGACGACCCGCAGGTTCTTCAGACGTTTCAAGGCGAAGATCAGAAGTTGTCGCATCGTCGGCGAGTCTTCGACGATCATGACGGTCCGCACACTCATAGACGCGAGGCTCCGGGGAAGATCCC
>JANXAA010000357.1 GCA_025061865.1 Acidobacteriota bacterium
CCTACCGAGAGGCGATCCGTGCTCACCTGCCGGCCGAGTACCAGGGCCCCATCGACGCCATCTTTGCGGCTATCATGCGAGAGGCCCGTCAGTTTGAAGAACGTGTGCTCATTCGGGGCATGGCCCGACCGGTGGAAGGACCTCCGGTCGTTGAGTTTCCCTTCCGGCGGGTCGTCGTCGTCGGCCTGGGTTTGATTGGGGGGTCCATTGTCCGGGCCCTTCGGGCGTATACGCCCCGAAGTTGGATCGCCGGTGTCGACCGAGACGAGACGGCTCGGAGTCAGGCCCGGCCTTACTTGGACGAGGTCGGGGCAGACGGGACGGCGTGGCTGGCGGACGTGGACCTTATCGTCCTGGCCTTGCCGGTCCGGTCTATTGTAGCATGGCTGGAGACCTACGGCCCGCGCGTGACCCGCGGCTTGGTCCTGGACGTCGGGAGCGTCAAACGCGTCATCTGCGAGGCAGGCTGGCGGACCGTCCGGCCCCCGGCGGTCTTCGTCGGAGGCCACCCGATGGCCGGGGCCGAGACGCCGGGGTTTGCCTCCAGCCGGACGGACCTATTCATGGACCGGCCGTTCTTCTTGTGCGTACCGCCCGGGATGGAGGACGCTCAAGCACTTCGCGACGACTTGGAGGCCCTGCTCCTGGCCTTAGGGGCTCGGCCCCTCTACGTGACGCCGGCAGCCCATGACCGTCTCGTGACGTTCACCAGCCATATTCACCAGTTGGTCGCCAGTGCCCTGGCGGCGTGGGTCTACGAGATGGCCTTGCGAGAGAACTTGGACCTGCGCCAGGGGGCCGGTCCAGGCATGTACTCGATGACGCGCCTAGCCGGAAGCTCTTACGAGCTATGGCGGGACATCCTGGCGATGAATCCCCAAGCCGTTGAGGCGTTTTCGGCTTGGGTCGAATGGCTTCGCCGACAGGGCCCGCCTTACGATTGGGAGGCCCTATTCCGATGGGCTCGCCAGGTTTACGAGGCCCTGTACGGGCATCGAGGGGAAGGACTTTCAGGGACTCGCAGTTCAGGAATTCGGGAGTCCGGCGATGAAGTGTCCCACTGACGCCGGCATGACGGCTGGCGTTTTGAGATACGCCGGAGGAGCGTTCCCACGAAAACGTGCGCATCGGGTCTGTATCCCGTACCCCTATTCATCCCGTTGACGAGGCGGTCAGATGAGTGTCCTGGCCGTCATCCCGGCCCGTTACGGTTCGACCCGTCTGGAGGGCAAGCCCCTGGCCGAAATCACCGGCCGTCCGATGATCTACCACGTCTACCGACGGGTCCGAAGCGCTCGGACCATCGAGCAGGTCATCGTGGCGACCGACGACGAGCGCATCCGGCAGGCCGTCGAGGCTTTCGGCGGCCGGGCCGTCTTGACTTCACCGGACCATCCCTCAGGGACGGACCGGGTCGCCGAAGTCGCCCGGCTTCTACCCTATGACATCGTCGTCAACATCCAAGCCGACGAGCCCCTCGTTCGGCCAGCCATGCTCGACCAACTCGTCGAGGCCATACAGGCCGACTCGACCTGCCCGGTGGCGACGCTGGCCTGCGTCTTAGACGACCTCGACGAACTGGACGACCCTAACGTCGTGAAGGTCGTCGTGCGACCCGATGGGTATGCCCTCTACTTCTCTCGATCACCAGTGCCCTTTCCGATGCACGCCAACCCGATGCACGCCCGGACCGTCCGGGAAATCGTCAGCTACCGAAACGAATTGATCCATCAGTTTTACAAGCACATCGGCATCTATGCTTACCGACGGGAGTTCTTGATCCAGTTTACCCAATGGTCCCCGACACCCCTGGAACAGACCGAACGCCTCGAACAACTTCGAGCCCTCGAGCACGGCGTTCCCATTCGGGTCGTCCTCACGCCTTACTCGACCATCAGCGTCGACACGCCGGCTGACCTTGAACGGGTCCGCCGCCTCTTTGAGACGCTCCCCGACGAAGTGGAATGATGAGAAGGCCGAACGATGTTCAGTGGCGTATAAAAGCTCCTAAACCCCAGAGACTTAGGGGGCCTCAGGAGGGGGCCGTTGGGTGGATCGAGGCGAGTCTAAAGTCCATAGTCTGTGGGTCTGGGGTCTTTTCTTCCTGAAACGCGGCACCCCTAAGGCCTCCAGCCGGCTCTTGGAGTTGGACTGATGGAGGAGGTCCTTGAGCGGTTCCGTCAGGCGTTTCGGAGCGGTCTCACATGGATTCAGTATCTGCCGGCTCGGGAGGCCATCTGGGCCGACTTCCCGCCGGACCTGGACGTCCGACTCCGGCGGGTCCTGGAAGCCCAGGGGATCCACCGGTTGTATGCCCACCAGGCCGAGACCTGGCAGGCCGTCCGAGAGGGTCGCTCCGTTGTCGTCGTCACGCCGACGGCCTCCGGGAAGACCCTCTGCTACAACCTACCGGTCCTCCAGCGGATCCTCGAAAAGCCGCGGGCCCGGGCCATGTACCTGTTCCCGACCAAGGCCCTTGCCCAAGACCAAAAGGCTATCCTTCGGACGATGACCCAAGCCTGCCTCCCCGACCTGGAGATCCAGACCTACGACGGTGACACGCCGGAAGACCTGCGGGCCGTCATCCGGGAGCGGTGCCAGGTCGTCCTAACGAATCCCGACATGCTCCACACAGGCATCCTGCCTCACCATGTGAAAT
>JANXAA010000358.1 GCA_025061865.1 Acidobacteriota bacterium
TGGGGGACACGACTCCCCCATTGATGCATCGGTCTGGCCTCAGGCCCCATGTCCTACGGCGGGGGATGATGTCTACTCATCAGGCCCCACTCGGCCGCATGGGCATTGGGACCGGACATCCGGCTTGTCCAGGAAGAGCCAGATCCAGACGGACATCCCTATGGGGTAAATAAACTCGCAAGAACCGTCCCTGGCCGGAGGGTCACGAATATGTTGACTAAGGCTGACCGTCTTCGTCCCCAGGAGGTTGACGAGGACGGCCAGACCCGCCAACGTCTGGACGGCTGTCCATCCCCGAGCCCGCGGTCGGGCCTTCGCTAAGGCGGCGAGACTCAGGAGGGAGCCCACCAAAGCGCCCTCAAGGGCGGGGATGGCCCGAACGTCGGGTTCGACCGCCGGGTCCGGCTAAGCGCGGACTCCTGATAAGTAGGTAGGGGCGGCGACCCTCGATGGGGCCTGGTATCGTCGGCGGCCGTCGTGCAGGGCGCAGGTCTTGTCGTGCTCTCATCCCGGGGGCTCAGGGATGACACCCAGCGTATCGGCGCATCGCCTTGCATAGTGGCGTCGTCCGATCTCGACACCGGGAGTCATGCAAGTGACGACCTTAGGCGCCCAGCCCTGATGAGGGGGTCCCGTAAAACCGGTCGGGGTCGCTCTCTGAGTGACCTGGAGGCAAGGTCTTCACCCGCCCCGGCGAGCGGGGCTCGGACTTTCGTCGTCCCGCCCGGGGCAAGTCAAAGGATTCTCTTACTCTCTTTTTACCTCCTTGCTTTCACACCCGCTTCCCCGCCTATCTGTCCATCTGCCCACCCGCCGACCCGTCCTGCGGCCGTAGGGTACTGGGCCAGGCGGTCCAGGGCCCACTTGGCATGTTCTCGCAGGACGGGATCCGTCTCGATAGTCAAGAAGTGTCGCAAGTCTTCAATAAACGAGGCGTCGCCGTGATTTCCGATGACGACGAGGGCGTTCCGCCGGAGACGCCACCACCCGAGGCGGTGGACGGGCGTCCCGACAAACGTCCGGTGGAAGGTCGCTTCGTTCATCCAGAGGGCTTCCCGCAGGGATATCCGGAGTCGCTGGACGACGGGGACGAACGAGCTCGCCGCTTGAGCCCATCGGTTCCAGGGACAGACGGTCTGACAGTCGTCGCATCCGAAGAGGTACGAACCGACCCACGGGCGGACAGCCTCCGGGATCGGGCCGGGGTGCTCAATCGTCCAGTACGAGATACACCGATGGGCTGAGACGACGCCGGGTGCCAGGATGGCCTGTGTCGGGCAGACGTCGATACAACGCGTGCAAGTCCCGCACCGGTCGGCGACGGTCTGATGGGGGGCAGGCCGCAAGGGCCGAGAGGTCAGGATGACCCCTAAGAACGTCCACGAGCCGAGCCGGGGATGGATTAAATTCCCATGTTTGCCGATCCACCCTACGCCGGCCCGGACGGCCCAGATTTTTTCAGCGACGGGACCCGTGTCCACGTACCACCGGAACCAATCGGCGGGCCAGCGGCGGCGGGCCCAGGCGACGATCCGCTCGAGCCTTCGTCCCAAGACCCGGTGGTAGTCCCGGCCCCAAGCATAACAGGAGACTCGTCCGAAGCCTTTCGGCGGTGCCTGTAGAGTGGGCCATGCCGGATAGCCGCTGGCGACGACCACGATGGCCCGCAGGTCCGGCCATCGCCGCCGCGGATTCAAGCGGACGGCCCGGGTCCGCTGAAGCCAGTCCATCTCCGCCTGGAAGCCCTGGGCGAGCCAGTAGAACATCGACTCGGTCGCTGGCGTCGTCTCGTCGACGGCTGCGACGCCGACGGCGTCAAACCCGACCAGATAAGCCTGGGTGACGAGCCAGCTCGTGTCGTCCCACATCGTTGTTGAGGTCTCGGGTGCCGAGGGCCACGTCCCGATAGATTCGGGAACCCCTTTCCGACACCCGGCTCTGGCACCCAATTCGCAACTCTCCAATCAGGGCTTTTCCAAGACCATCATGTACTGATAAGGTAGGAACGTGAGGGTCTCCACGTGGCGGAATCCGCCGGCCTCCCACTCCCGGCGGGCCTGGTCCTCGGGTATACGCATCGCCAATGGAGGCCCCGGCGTCGGCCGCTTGTAGAAATCGATCAGGACGACTCGACCGCCCGATTTGACGATACGGTATACGTCCCGGACCCAGGTGGCCCGGTCCCGGACGTGATGGTACACGTTGCAAATGAAAGCCACGTCGACCATATCGGAAGCGATGCCTGTGTAGTCGGGTAAGCCCAAGACGACGTCCACGTTGGGGGCCTCAGCGGTGTCGGAGGCTTCCCGGGCCAACATTCGAGCCTGTCGGAGGATAGTCCGCAGGGCGGCCGCATCGATATCCTGAGCGATGACCCGACCCCCGGGTCGGACGGCCGCAGCGAGTCGGAAGGTAAAGTACCCCTTCCCGGCCCCCAGGTCGGCGACGACCTGGCCTGGCTTTAAACCGAGGGCCCGAATGACCTCGTCGGGCTTTTGCCACGCGTCCCGATTCGCCTGGGCCAGCACCGGGACGACGAGGGGGGGTAGAAGCCCGCATACAAAGAGGACCCGTCCAACAATTAGCAACCGCCGCATCGTCGCCCTCATCTGCCTATTTACCCGTCCGCCCATA
>JANXAA010000359.1 GCA_025061865.1 Acidobacteriota bacterium
AGTGCACGATGTGCCATAGTATCAAGGCCGAGGGCATCGAGGCCAAGCAGGCTCCCGGTGGGGCCGAGGGGGAAGGGTCCGTTAAAATTGTGGACCTGTCGGACGTCGGCTCGAAAGTCGAGAGTGTCCAATGGATTCAAGACTGGCTCCTGAGGAAGGTCGACAAGGACGGCAAGAAGCACCGGGTCCCCTTTAAGGGGACGGAGGCGGATCTGAAGACGCTGGCCCAGTGGCTGTTCTCCCTGAAGGGCAAGAAGTAATCCCTCCGTGCCGGGTCCCAAGTAAGGACCAAAGACCACGGACTACGAACCCTAGACTGGGCTCGGTCGACTGGAAAGCCTCGTTCTAAGGGACTCGTTACCACCGATATCTTTAATCCCAGATCGGCGGCATACTCGCGGGGACGGCCGATGAGGGGCGTGACCCGGCGGAGCTTCATCGACTGGCTTCTCGGCTTGGGTATCGTCGGGTGGGTTGCGTCGGTCTTATATCCCATCATTCAATACATCATTCCCCCCCGAGTCCCCGAGGCGCGGCTTTCGGCCGTCAAGGTCGGCAAGGTCGATGACTTCGAACCCAACTCGGGGCGGGTCGTCCGGTTTGGGAACCAGCCCGTGCTTCTCATCCGGACGGAGTTTGGGGACTTCAAGGCCTTTGGGGCGACCTGTACGCACTTAGACTGTATCGTTCAGTACCGATCGGACTGGAAACTCATCTGGTGTGCTTGTCACAACGGGCGTTTTGACCTCAAGGGCATTAACATCGCCGGACCCCCACCTCGGCCCCTGGAGCCCCTGAAGGTCGTCGTCCGAGGAGACGACGTGTATATTACGCGGGAGGCTTGACGGGAGATAGGAAACGCAGGGCCGGGGTGTCTTTGCCATCGAGAGGACAGGCGCGGGGCTTACCCCCTGCGTTCTTGAAAACGCGCCCGGTCGACCGAAGGCGGTCCGGGGTTTGGGGTCTTTGGCCTTATGTCGGGCGGTAGCCATGGGACGGCGAATTTACCAGTGGCTGGATGAACGCTATCAGCTCCAAGCCCTCGTCGAATTTATGTCTCACAAGTCCGTGCCGATGCATCGGCACGCTATCTGGTACTACTTCGGCGGGGTGAGCTTCTTTCTGTTCTTGGTTCAGGTAACGACGGGTATCCTCCTCCTGATGTACTACCGGGTCGGTGAGGATGCCTCCTATGAGAGCGTCCGTTTTATCATGTCCCAGGTCCGGTTCGGATGGCTGATCCGGTCCATTCACAGCTGGGGGGCCAACTTGATGATCCTGGCGGTCTTTATCCACATGTTCAGCGTGTACTTCACACGGGCCTACCGCAAGCCCCGAGAGCTCACGTGGGTCAGCGGCTTCCTCCTCTTGGTCCTGGCTCTGTTTTTCGGCTTCACGGGATACCTCCTGCCCTGGAACCAATTGGCCTTCTTTGCGACACGCGTCGGGACCGAGATCGTCGGATCAGTCCCGTTCATCGGTCGGGAGCTGGTCCGTATCCTCCGGGGCAGCGAAGAGGTCGGTGGGGCCACTCTGGCCCGCTTTTTCGGCTTGCACGTGGCGCTCCTGCCGGGCATCTTCACCGTCCTGCTGGCCCTCCACTTGCTGTTCGTCCAACGCCAGGGCCTCGCTGAACCTGAATCCTGGGCCAGCCGACCTGAGGCGGAAAAGCGGCGGATGCCCTTCTTTCCGAACTTCCTGCTCCGGGATCTCCTCCTGTGGCTGATCGTCCTGAACGTCCTGGCCTTCCTGGCTGTCTTTTATCCGTGGGAGCTAGGCCCCAAGGCCGACCCCTTGGCGCCGGCGCCGCCGGGGATCAAGCCCGAGTGGTACTTCCTGTTCATGTATCAGACCCTGAAGGTCTTACCGGCGAAGATTTTTTTCCTGGAGGGGGAGTTTGTGGGCGTCTTGTTCTTCACGCTCGGCGGCCTCTTGTGGATGACGGTCCCCTTCTGGGAAGGCAAGGTCGGCAAATATAGAAATCAAATCTTGTACCTTATCGGTTGGGCCGTCTTGGTGTATATCGCCACGATGACGCTGTGGGGCTTCCGCTCGTAGTAGGAAGTAGGGGGCAGGGGAAGTAGGTCGATCGATGTATCCACCGCCGACGGGCCCATCGGCTCGCCTGCCTAAAACCGCTGGACGATGGGAAGGGTCGAGTTCATGCGATATTTTGGAAGTTGGTTGATCGTCGAGGTCCTGGCGTTCGGCTTAACCGGCAGTCTGGGGAGCGGACAGGCCCAGACCTCGGACCAGTGCTGGACGTGCCATCGGGAGCTCCTGGAAGACACCCCTTCCCAAAAGTACGTCAACGACGTCCACTTCCAAAAAGGGATCCCTTGCGCCGGCTGTCACGGCGGTGACCCGACCCAGGCCGACATGGATGCGGCGATGGACCCCAAGAAGGGCTATATCGGCGTCCCCAAGGGTGCCCAAGTCACGCAGACCTGCAACGCCTGCCACGCGAACGAATCGAAAATGGCCCAGTGGGCTAGCTCGATCGATACCGTTCAGTTCCAGCAGTTCGAGACCAGCGTACACGGCAAGGCTGACGTGACGACCTGCGTTAGTTGTCATGGGGCCCACGAGATCCGGCCGGCGCGGGACCCCCAGTCGCCGACCTAT
>JANXAA010000035.1 GCA_025061865.1 Acidobacteriota bacterium
GGGCGACGGTCCTTATAATTTACTTATCCGCCCGGAGGGCCTGGACCCCTTCAATTACGAAGCCATCTACGATAAGCTTCGGGAAAGCCACCCGACCCTGGCCCAGGTCGTCCTGTCGCCGATCCCGGGGGATGTCCCCATGGGCTTCCTGCCGTCCCCGGAGGCCGACCTCATCATTCATCGCATTCTCGAGTCTCCCCGGGAGCACCTGGACGATTCCTATGCCCGGGACTTTGAACGTTACGCCGGCATGATCGACATCGAGGAGGCCAACCGGTTCATCTCTGCCCGCTTCGGCTATGGGCTCCAGTGGTGGCCAGACCTGGGATACCACCTGTGGGCTTACGCCTTCCAGCCGGATACGATCTCGGTCGCTAAGACGGATACCGGGACCTATGCGATTTTCGAGACCATCGGGTCCGTCGAAGACGAATTCACGGGCCGACGGGTCTATCAGTTTCAGAAGCGCTTTCGGCTGGATTTCAAGGATGAGGCTGAACTCCGTCGCATCCGGGCCAGTGGCGTCCTCCTCCAGGATGCCATTCCCCTGATCCCGGGGTCCTACCGGGTACGTGTCCTCCTGAAGAATCCCCTGGGCCGGGAATTCTCCTTCTGGGAGGACCGCCTGTCGGTCCCAGCCGTGCCGCCCGGCCAGACGTACGCCGACCCGCCCGTTTTGGGGTACCGCACGGAGCCGGCCGACCCCGCTTTCTTGGGCCCCTTCCAGACAAGTCTGTACCGATTTGCCGTCGACCTGAAACAGCAATTCACGGCCGCCGAGACTCTATACGTCGGGGGCCGTGTGTATACGAAGGCGCCCGACGACGTCCGTCTCCAAGTCGAGGTCCAGTCCGCCGAGCCAGGCCAGAAGCCTGTCGCGCAGTCGAGCCGACCCGTCGCGTTGACCGTGACGACTCTCCCGGATACATACGAATGGCTGGTTCCCTTGAGCCTCAAGGACCTCTCGCCGGGCCGCTACCAGGTCGTCGTGACCCTCCAGAAGGCCCAGACGACCGTCGGGACGTGGGCTCTACCCTTCTCGGTCACGCCCCTGGGCGCCGTCCCCCATCCCCAGACCTATACCCGTTTTCTGCCCCGGGCGAATCTCTTCGTCTGGCACTTGGCGGCGGGCGAACAGGCCTGGGCCCGTAACATGACAGCTCAGGCTGAGGCATGGTTCCGCCGAGCCTATCAGCAAAAGCCGGATTTTGAACCGGCCGTCCTGCGGTTGGCCGAATTCTATCTGGTGACCCAGCGGCCCGGTGAGGCCCTGAACCTTTTGCAGGCCCTACCGATGGAGAGTGCAAACCGACGGCTCTTCCAAGTCCTGGCTCAGGGGGAGCTGAACGGATGTGAGACGACCCTTCCCGAGATGGAGCGACTCCTTCAGGCCGGCCAACGGCACTGGCGTCTCCTCCGGGCCCTGGGCCTTTGTTACTGGACGGCTGGCCAAAAAGACCGAGCCCGACTCCTACTCCAGGATGCCTTGACAGTGAATCCGGACCAGCCCGACCTGAAGGCCCTTCTCGGCCCGGCGGCGGAAAAGAAGAAAGAGCCGGAGCGATAGGCAGGTCGGCAGATAGGGAGACAGGGAAAATAGGACTAGGAGCACCCTCGGGGGATGCTCCAAAGAGTCGGGGACGACCATCGGCCCAGGCGCGACCGGTGACGTCTGAACAGAACGCTACCACGACGACGGGGCAGTATTCGGATAGAGAGTACTCCTACGAGGCGGGCGTGCCGGCCGGTGCTCTATCGCCTCCCCGGCCAGTGGCCTACGGTCCCCTCTATCCCCGTTGACCCATCTGCCGACTTGCCCATTGGCCCAAGCCCGTGCATCGTCACTTCGCCTTACGGAGGTTATGGGATGGCCCTGGCACCGGAACTCCTGGAAATTCTAGCTTGCCCGTTGTGTAAGACGCCAGTCCGCTTGACGCCGGACGGCCAGTGGCTGAAGTGTAGTCAGTGCGGCCGCAAGTACCCCATCGAGGACGATATCCCCATCATGCTGGTCGACCGAGCTGTCGTCGAGTCGGAGACGCCAGCTGAGCCGTGACGATCCCTTGTGCCCGCCGGTCGGGTACAGGCTCTGTCCTGGAAGGGCAAAGAACGCTCTCGGCCCCTGGCCCTCGGCTCTTTCTGAATCTGAATAGGGGGTGGTCGAGCAGTCAAATTTCCCTTATATTTTTACCTCCGTCACTGCTCCATCGGTTCTGCGTATCCACGCCAGGGTCCTAGGTTGAACGCCGACACCTGACGCCTATACTCCAACTGGGCTTTCACGAAGACGCATGGTGCAGTGAGTTAGACAAAACGACCCTTCTGGTGGGTCGATAGCGGGGGACTCCCCTATGGAGACGGCACGATCCACATTTCCGGCCCCGTATCCTCCATTTCGAAGTTCGCGGCGGGTGTCTCACTCTTTGCTGGGATAGTATCAGTCGTCCCACGGGTCGGACCTTTCCCCGAAAGGTCCATACCTTGATTCGAGGCCCCCTCCGGCCGACCGGAAGTCCAGGCTTTAGAATCCCATTGAGGAGGCAGACCCATGACAGCCAAGCGGGAAGAGTCGACCCTGCCCGTGCAGGAAGAAAAGCGGCGAATGATCGAAGCGGCCATGCTCCAATTGGAGCGCCAATTTGGCAAGGGCGTCATCATGCGTCTCGGTCAGAAAGAGGCCGTCGCCCGGGTCCAGGTCATCCCGACGGGCCTCCTGAGCCTGGATGCCGCCTTAGGCATCGGCGGGTTCCCCCGCGGCCGGATCGTCGAGATCTTTGGTCCGGAAATGTCGGGTAAGACGACCCTAGCCCTGCATATGATCGCTCAAGCTCAGAAAGACGGCGGCGTGGCCGTCTTTATCGATGCCGAACATGCTCTCGACCCCGAGTACGCGGCGAAATTGGGCGTCCGGGTCGACGACCTCATCATTTCCCAGCCGGACTATGGGGAGCAAGCCTTAGAGATCGCTGAGACCCTGATCCGGAGCGGCGGCGTGGACATCGTCGTCATCGACTCGGTGGCGGCCCTCGTGCCGAAGGCCGAGTTAGAGGGCGAGATGGGCGACCAGCACGTCGGCTTGCAAGCTCGCTTGATGTCTCAGGCCCTTCGGAAACTGACGAGCATCGTCAACCGCTCCCAGACGTGTCTGATCTTCATCAACCAGATTCGGGAAAAGATCGGTCCGATGACGTACGGCGTGGCAGAGACGACACCCGGCGGTCGGGCCCTCAAGTTCTACGCCTCTCTACGGATCGACATCCGGAAGGTCGCCTCTATCAAGCAGGGCGAGGAAAATGTCGGTGCTCGGACCCGGATCCGGGTCGTCAAGAATAAGCTATCTCCACCCTTCAAGCAGGCCGATGTGGACCTCATGTTCGGCGAGGGTCTGTCCCGGGAGGGCGACCTCATCGACCTGGGTCTGGAGCACAAGCTCGTCGTCCGGTCGGGCGCCTGGTTTTCCTTGGGCGACATCAAGCTCGGCCAAGGTCGGGAAGCCGCCAAGCAGTTTTTGAAGGAAAACCTCGAAGTCGCTCAAAAGCTGGAGACCCAGCTCCGGGAAAAGCTGGGCTTGGCGGGAACGGCCCCGGCCGGAGCCGGATAGACGCCCGGGTCGAGATGCTTCTGGAGAAGGCGCTTCGAAGAGGAGAGGGATGTACCATGAATTTTTGGGAGGCCCTGGCCATGACGGGGACGATGGCGACCGTCTTGGGCGTGGCCCTGACGGTCTACGGCATTCTCAACAACCGGGTCATCCGGGCTGAGATGGGGGCCGTCCGGGAGCTGATCCGGGAGTTCCGCCAGGGGACTGCAGAATTTCAGCAGAGGTCGACGGACCTTCAGCAGATGATCGTGGAGCTCCAGCGAAGGGCGCTCGAGATCCTGGACCGCATCGAGCGGGGTCAGGAGGCCCTCCGTCAGGAAGTCACCGAGGCCCGCCGAGAGATGGCCGAAGCCCGGCGGGAGGTGGCCGAGGCCCGGCGGGAGATGGCGGAGGCGATTAAGTATCTGGCCAGTCTCATCGTTTCTGAGTCTGAGCGGACCCGCCAGGCCATCCGGGGGACTTCATAGATGGATGGGCAGGTCGACAGGTAAGGGCGGAGCCACTGCCATGATCCTGGCGTTTGGACATTTTCTTCATTGCCTCCCGGTCAGAGGCCTGTACTTCTCCATCTCCTGAACTATTTTCCCCCTTCTCCATCGGCCGACCTGCCCATCTGCCCCTTTGTGGGAGGGAGCGTCCACCCATGCCGAAGCGCCAAGACCTCAAGAAGATTGCCATCATCGGGTCCGGCCCTATCGTCATCGGACAGGCCTGCGAGTTTGACTACGCCGGCACACAGGCCTGCAAGGCCCTTCAAGAGGAAGGCCTCGAGGTCGTCCTTATCAACTCGAACCCGGCCACGATCATGACGGACCCCGAGATGGCTCACCGGACGTATATCGAGCCCCTCGTCTTGGAGACGGCCGAGCGGGTCCTCCGGCGGGAACGACCCGACGCCCTGCTCCCCACGTTGGGCGGTCAGACGGGCCTGAACCTGGGCATGGCCCTGTGGCGGGCCGGCGTCCTCCAGGAGCTGGGCATTGAGATGATCGGGGCCCGACCTGAGGCCATCGAGCTGGCCGAGAACCGCCTTCGTTTCAAGGAAGCCATGATCCGGGCGGGCCTGGGCGTGCCCAAAAGCGCTTATGTCGCCACCGTCCAGGAGGGTGTTCAGGCCGCCGCCGATATGGAGTTTCCGCTGGTCCTGCGGCCCTCCTACACGTTGGGCGGGACCGGGAGCGCCATCGTGTATAACCGGGCTGAACTCCCAGAAGCCCTTGAGCGAGCCCTCCAGATCAGTCCCGTTCACGAGGTCCTGATCGAGGAATACCTCGAGGGTTGGCAGGAATTCGAAATGGAGGTCATGCGGGACGCCGCGGATCAGGCCATCATCGTCTGCTCGATCGAGAACTTCGACCCCATGGGGATTCACACGGGCGACAGCATCACCGTCGCCCCTGCCCAAACGCTGTCTGACGTGGACTACCAGAAGATGCGGGACTGGGCCCTCCAAGTGATCCGGACCGTCGGCGTCGAGACCGGCGGCTCCAACGTCCAGTTCGCCCTCGATCCCGAGACAGGCCGGATGGCCGTCATCGAGATGAACCCCCGGGTCAGCCGCTCGTCGGCCCTCGCCTCGAAGGCGACGGGCTTTCCTATCGCCAAGATCGCCGCCAAGCTAGCCCTCGGATACACCCTGGATGAGCTCCGCAACGACATCACCGGCAAGACGGTCGCCTGCTTCGAGCCAGCCCTCGACTACGTGGTCGTCAAAATCCCTCGATGGGCCTTCGAGAAGTTTCCCAGCGCTCGGGCGACGCTCGGAACGTCGATGAAGTCTGTCGGCGAGGTCATGGCCATCGGACGGACTTTCAAGGAAGCCCTCTTGAAGGCCCTCCAGTCCTTAGAGGTCGACTCCGACGTCCTCCGCCAGCTTTATGGGCAGCCTTTTGACCGGAGCGCCGTCATCGCCAAGCTCCGGTATCCCTCGTGGGACCGCATCTTCTACATCTTCTACGCCCTCTATGCCGGGATGAAACCGGAAGACGTGACGGCCCTGACGGGCATCCACCCCTGGTTTCTCCACCAGATCGAGGAAATCGTCGAACTCGAGGGCCGACTCCGGCGGTTCCGCCTCGAGACGGTCCCCCCGGAGCTCCTGCGGCGGGCTAAGCAGTGGGGCTTCAGCCATGCCCAGGTCGCCGACTGTCTGGGCGTATCAGAAGCCGTCCTGCGGGCCCGCCTGGAAGAGCTGAACATCGTGCCGACGTACAAGCGGATCGATACATGCGCCGGCGAGTTCGAGGCCATCACGCCGTACCTGTACTCGACTTATGGGTCCGAATGCGAGGCTTTCCCGACGGACCGCCCGAAGGTCGTCATCCTGGGGAGCGGACCCAACCGCATCGGTCAGGGCATCGAGTTCGACTACTGCTGTGTCCGGGCGGTCTTTACCCTCCGGTCGATGGGCTACGAGACGGTCATGGTGAACTGCAACCCCGAGACGGTCAGCACGGACTACGACACGGCCGACCGGCTGTACTTCGAGCCCCTGACGTTGGAGCACGTCCTGAATGTCGTCCGGACCGAACGGCCTCTCGGGGTCATCGTCCAACTGGGCGGTCAGACACCCCTGCGGTTGGCCCGCTCCTTGGCTGAGGCCGGCGTTCCTATCCTGGGGACTCAGCCGGGCGACATTCATCGGGCTGAGGACCGAAAGTGCTTTGCCGAACTCATGCGGGACCTGGGCATCCGTCACCCGCCCTTTGGGACGGCCCAGACGCTCGCAGAGGCCTTGGAGGTCGCTGAGTCCATCGGCTATCCCGTCTTAGTTCGGCCCTCCTATGTCCTCGGCGGTCGGGCCATGGCAAAGGTGTTCCACGCGGACCAGATGCAGGCCCTCTTCCAAGAGGCCCTACGGGTAGCGTCCCAGTATCCGGTCCTGATCGACCGCTTTATCGAAGACGCCTTTGAGTACGACTTAGATGCCCTCAGCGACGGCCAGGATGTCTATATCGCCGGCATTCTCCAACACATCGAGGAAGCGGGCATCCATAGCGGCGACAGCGCCATGGTCATGCCCGCCTGGAAGCTCCCGGCTGACGTGCGGGGGATGATGGTCGATTGGACAGCCCGGATCGCCCGGGCCTTGCAGGTGCGAGGCCTCCTGAACATTCAGTTTGCTTACCGGGACGGTGAACTGTACGTCCTGGAAGTCAATCCCCGAGCGTCCCGGACCGTCCCTTTCATTAGCAAAGCGACCGGCGTGCCTGTCGTCGATGCGGCCGTCCGCCTCATGCTGGGGGCGACCCTGCGGGAACTCGGCCTGACCGGTGAGGGTCGGCCCCGGCACTATTGCGTAAAGGTACCCGTCTTTCCCTTTGACCGTTTCCCCGAAGAAGACCCCCGCCTGGGACCGGAAATGAAGAGTACCGGGGAGGTCATGGGCATTGGCGAGACTTTCGGGATCGCCTTTGCCAAGGCCATGCTGGGCGCTGGGGTCCGCCTACCCACGACAGGTCAGGTCCTCATCACCGTCAACGACCGGGATAAGACGGCCGTCGTGCCCTTGGCCCGTCAGCTTCACGAGCTGGGCTTCACACTGTTAGCCACAGCCGGAACCGCCCGGGCCCTCCAGGCGGCCGGCCTACCCGTGGCCGTCGTCCGCAAAATCCACGAAGGCCGCCCCCACATCGCCGACTTCATCATCAATGGCAAGATCCAGCTCGTCATCAATACACCGATGGGGCCGGCCGCTTACGCTGACGAACCTGTCGTCCGTCAGACGGCCATGCGGTGCGGCGTCCCCTGCATCACGACCCTCTCCGGGGCGGCGGCCGCTATCGAGGCCATCCGGGCCCTTCGGTCCGGTCACCCCGAACCCCTGTGCCTCCAAGACGTGTACGGAGAGGGGTCCGGGTAAAAAAAGTCGCCGGATGGCGTGATGAAGCCGATCCCCCTGATCCCACCTCGGCGATAGCTCCTTAATTTCAATTTCATCATAGGGGCACACCGCTACGACATCACGGCAGAGGTCCCGCGCCGATGCGCCCCTGTCCGAGGCTCCGGTCCAGGTGGCCAACGACGCCACCGAGGGCATCCGGGAGGCGTTCAGCCGCCGGCGACGGCCCGCACGATCTCGATAGCGTCCCCGTCCTGTAGGACTGTCTCGGACCACCGGGCGCGGGGGATGACTTCATTATTGACGGCGACGGCAATCCTGACTGATACGGACCCTAAACCCAGCCGCTCCAGCAGGTCGGCGACCGTCATCGGCGCCGGCCACTCCGTCCACTCACCGTTAACTCGCAGGCGCATCGTCGGCCACTCCGAGAGAGAAGGGGGCCCGGGTGCCGGGGCCCAGGCCATGGGATTGGGTAGGGGGCGACCTGGCCGGTCGACCCTATAGAGCCGAAGCTGTCCAGACAGCACCCATCCAGCCTATAGCCCGGGGGTTGCCCCTGGGACTTGAGACCTGATTCGGCTACAATTATAGCCTTCGTTCGAATCGGGCAGTCCGTCGGGCCGCAGGGCGACGGCATGGTGCGGGAAGGCTTGAGAAGACAGATACCGACCCCCGACCCCGCCGTCGGGGCTCCGGCCGCCGCCAGGTCGGAGCGAGTCTGCTTTCGGCATTCGACCCGGCCAGCCCGTCGGCGGTGTTACCGCTGTCAGCGATGGCTTTGTCCCCGATGTCAGGAACGGCGAGCGCATCATATCTTTTGTGGGGGACAATGCTACTGGGCCTGGACGGTCGAGACCCAGGTCCGCCGGTTGAACGCCTGGGTCCGCCGCCGTGCGGTCCCGATTGGTCTTTTCGCCCTGCTGACAGCCGTCCTGACAGGCGGGGGCTTGGCCTTTCTGCTGAGCTATTCTCGGTCTGAAGGGACGCTCCAGCCGAGCCCGGCCGTACCGCGGTCGACCTCGACCCGCCCGCCGGAAACGCCAATCCCCTGGACGTCTGAGCTCATTCGTATCCTGCGTCCGGCCTTTGGTGCCCGGTTGAGCGCCCCCCAGGTCACCGTAGAAGGCCAGGGCCCCCCGCGTCAGTCCCTGACCCTCTGGGTCAACGGGGAAGTCGCCGCGACGACTGTATCCGGAGAAGACGGGACGTTTGTCTTCCCGGATGTCCTGCTAGAAGCCGACGATAACCTCCTGCAGGTTCAGGGCCGAGGTCCGAACGGGGCCGAGGTCTTCTCACCCGCTATCGTGGTCTATCAGGTAGCCGACCGGACTGCCTCGGGGCTTCGCTACGTCCAACGAGCGCCTGACAACCTGCTTCGGGGCAATCCGAATCGGCCCGAGGTCGCTCTGACCTTGGACGGAAGCTTCTCCGACCAAGACGTAGATGCCCTCATCCGTCAGGTCGAGGCCCTCCAACTTCCTGTGACCGTCTTCCTGACGGGCGAATTCATCGACCGGTATCCTGAGGCCACCCGGCGGCTGGCCGCAAGCCCCTGGGTCGAGGTCGGCAACCACACCTTGAACCATCGGCACTGGACGGCTTACCAACAGACCCGCCAGCAGTCGACCTTACCGGATGTGACGCCCCAGGCCCTGCAGTTTGAGCTGGCCGAGACGGCCCGCCGTTTTCGGACCGTGACAGGTCGGGCGATGGCCCCCCTGTGGCGGGCGCCTTACGGGGAACACAATGCCGAACTCCGCCAGTGGGCCGCCGGGTTGGGGTACACCCACGTGGGCTGGACCGTCGAGTCGGGATGGACGCTGGATACGATGGACTGGATCGACGACCCGGCGCATCCGATGTATCGGCCCGGTCCGGCCATCGTCCGGGATATCCTGGCCCTGGCCGAACGACCGCCCCACGGGATCAACGGCGGCATCGTCCTGATGCATCTCGGATCCCGTCGGCCGGCCGGTGACCGGATGGTCGACGTCCTCCCCGAGCTGGTTCAGGGCCTCCGCCAACGGGGCTACACGCTGGTCCACGTATCGACCCTCCTCCGCCGCCTGCGCCACCCTAGGACAAAAAGTCCGGTCATCGGAGGGGGAAAAGTAGCCCCTTTGGGGCTCCAGGGCCAGGGATCAGAGGAGGGGATCCACCGACCCCGAACCCCGTAAACCCGCCATCGCAAGAAGACGTCACGGCGCCTTCCGGGTCTGAAAGTCGATGACCGCCGGAGCCGCCGCCTTCCGGAGGGTCTGCCGGAGCAGACGGGCCAGGTCCGCCAGCTGGACGGGCTTCTGAATCCAACCGACGAGGCCCCGCTGGAGGAACTCCCGGACTTCCTCTCCCAGGGGATGCCCTGTAGCCAAGACCATGCGGACCTGGGGGTCAAGGGCCTGGAGGGCCTGCAGGAGGGCCAGGCCGTTCATGCCGGGCATCACCATGTCGGACAGGACGAGAGCGACCTGGCCTCGGTAGTCCTGGTAAAGTCGGATCGCTTCTGGTCCGCTGGCAGCGGCGACCACCCGGTAGCCCAGCCGTTCCAGCATAGCCTGAAGGACCTCCCGAACGGTGTCCTCGTCTTCGACGAGCAAAATGAGCTCTCCACTGCCTATCGGAAGGGTCTCCGTAGCGGCGACCGCCGTCGACGCTACGGCGGCTCGCTGCAGGACTGGCAAGTAAATGATGAACGTCGTCCCGACGCCGATTTGGCTCCGCACGTCGATAAACCCGTCATGCTGGCGGACCAAGCCGTATACCTGGGCCAGACCCAGACCCGTCCCCCGACCCCGTTCCTTCGTCGTAAAGAACGGCTCAAAAATGCGGGACAGGATCTCCGGCGGGATGCCCGTGCCCGTGTCGGCGACCTCCAGGCGGACCCACTCGCCAGGCCCCATGCCCGGATAGGGCACTGAAGCACCATCGGCCAGATGCAACCGCCCAAGCCGAATCATCAGGCGTCCCCCTTTCGGCATCGCATCCCGAGCGTTCAGGACCAGGTTCATCAAGACCTGCTGGAGTTGCACCGGGTCTCCCTGAATCCAGTACTCTCCTGGTTCGTATTCGAGGCCGACTTCGATGCCGACTGTCAACGTCCGCTGAAACAGCTTGACCATCTCGCTCAGAAAGGCCACCAACTCGATAGGTCGTTTCTCCATCAAGGTCTTGCGACTGAAATCTAAAATCTGCCGAATGAGTTGAGTCGCCGACCGTCCTTGCTCGAGGATCGTACCGGCCCACTCCCGGGCTTGCGCCGGCAGGTCCGGCCGGTCCCGCAGGAGCTCCGCAAAACCCATCATCCCCGTCAATAGGTTGTTGAAGTCGTGAGCGATCCCGGCTGCCAGCTGACCGAGGGCCGCCAAGCGCTCCTGGGTCTGGACTCGCTCCTGAATCTCCCGCCGCTCCGTCACGTCCCGTAAGACCACGATCCACCCGCTCTGGAGCCGCCGAATCGGCCGGGCGTCTACCTCAAAGATGCGCCGGGGGGGACCCGCGACCTCGACTTCCTGGAGCGCCCCCCTATGAGAAGGTTGCAAGAACTCATCGAGCCGCCGGTTTCCCAAACGGGTCAACTCGGCCCCGATGTAAGGACCGACCAAGACCTCCAAGTAAGCCATCCCTAAGGGATTCGCCCGCACGACCCGCCGCCGGCCGTCCAGTAAGATAATCCCCTCCGAGACCGTGTCCAAGATTTCTCGGAGCCACGCCGCTTGCTCTTGCGTCTCGGC
>JANXAA010000360.1 GCA_025061865.1 Acidobacteriota bacterium
CGGCCCATTATGACCCCGTCCAGGACAAGTACATACTGGACTATCCCCTGCCCTGCGAGTTCGACGCTGAGGAGAAACGATGGCATTTTGACCGGCCCTGTACGTGGGACGACGTCCTGAGGCGCTGGAAACAGCGGGGTCCTTACAATGAGTTCTTTGTCGAGCAGGTCCGGCGAGGGTACCGTCAACTCCGGACATGGCAGTCATTGGAGGCGAATCCTGGATGGGCATGACGGCTGACCAAGTTTGGCAGGTTTTGCAAGCTGTCGAAGACCCTGAATTACCTGTGTCCATCGTGGACCTGGGATTGGTCCGGGGGGTCCAGGTCGAGGGGGACGACGTGACTGTCGAGGTCACCTTTACGGCGATGGGCTGTCCCTGTATGGAATGGATTCAGGAGGATATCCGGGCGCGCTTGAGCCGGCTTCCCGGTGTCGGCCGAGTCGAGGTCCGGGTCGTCTGGGACCCGCCTTGGACGCCGATGGACATGCGGCCCACGGCCCGAGAAGCACTTGCCCGATACGGAGTCGTCGCCCGTGCCCGTGCTCGATCACGTCGAGATCTATGAAGTGTTCGCTCGCCGCCGACGGGAAGAGCCCCTCCGGCATGTCGGGACCGTGACGGCTCCGAACGTCGAGATGGCTCGGCTTTACGCCCGTGTCATTTATGACGAGGACATGTGGGACGCAATGGTCGTCGTGCCCCGGGCGGCGATAATTCCCGTCGAACCCCGCTATGGTGGGTCGTCATGGAGGTCCGGCCGTGAGTGACCCGTGGGTCAGCATGGAGGACGACGTTCGGTCGACGCTCCAAGCCTTGGTCCATTCGTTAGCGGAAAACAAGAAACTCCTGGGCCGACGTTATAGCGAGTGGGCCGTCGGCGGACCGACCTTGGAGGCGGCCATCGCCCTCTCGGCGATGACGCAGGACGAGCTGGGCCATTCTCGGGTCTTGTACGGTCTTTTGGAGGAACTGCGGGGCATGCCGGCGACGGGCGATGCCGACTGGACGGTTGAGGGGTGGAGCCTTTCGGTCCTGACGCGACCTTTTGAGACGTGGGCTCACCTGGTCGTCGTCACCGTACTGTTGGATTCAGCCCTGACGACGCTCGTGGAGGCGGCCACGACGTCAGTCTTTCCGCCCCTCCAACGGCGGACCCGCAAGATGGTCGAAGAGGAGCGGTACCATGACCGGTATGGTTTCCAATGGCTCGAACGTCTGGCCCGCCACCCGCAGGTCCGTCGAGTGATGGCCGAGCCGGCCCTTCAGGTCTGCACCGAGGCGATGGCCTGGTTTGGCCCCCCCGGCGACTTGGCTCCCTTGCGGGCGACGGGCATCCTCAATGCCGACGCGGACGAGCTTCGAGACCGATACTGTCGGAGGATTCGCTCCGCCTTGGAGGCCCTGGACTTGCGACTGGAGGCGGTCGTCGTTCCCTGGGACCGCTGGGACCCAGCGTGGCGGCGTCTGCCTCTGGACGATTGAAGCGGTGTCGGGTTTTCAGGGCGGGGGTCCAGGCAAAACCTGCCCCTGCCCCCGACACCCGAGACCCGGCGACGAATATCTATATCATAGAGGGGGCCCCATCGCCATGACGACGTCCGGGCCGGGATGGGCGGCGACTTCTGAGCCAGACCGGGCCGCTCGGGTCGTCTGCCCGTGGTGTCATCGGGATGACACGGAGCGGCTTTCTGCATGGGGATCCTTTCTGTCGGTAGTTCAGTACTATTGTCGGTCCTGTCGGACCGTCTTTGACGTCGTCCGGGACGGGGGGGAGGGTCTCTAAACCTTGCAAACTCGACACCCAACATCGGATACCCGACACCGAATTCATGGAGCTTACGATGGCCGGTCATTCTCGATGGGCGAACATCCGTCACAAAAAAGAGGCCCAAGACCGGAAGCGAGGTAAGATCTTTGGTAAGCTGTTCCGGGAAATCACCGTGGCGGCTCGCATGGGCGGGGGCGACCCAGATTACAACCCCCGCTTGCGGGCGGCCATCGACAACGCCCGGGCCTTTAACATGCCGATGGAAAACATCGAGCGGGCCATCAAGAAAGGAACCGGCGAGCTGGCCGATGAATCGGCCTCGCTTCAAGAGGTCACCTACGAGGGCTACGGTCCGGGAGGCGTGGCTATCTACGTCGAGGCGATGACCGACAACCGGAACCGCACGAGCTCGGAGCTCCGGCACCTGTTCTCCAAACACGGCGGTAGCTTAGGCGAGGCGGGCTGTGTGGCTTGGATGTTCCAACGGCGGGGTTTCATCCAGATCCCGAAGACGGCGGTATCCGAGGACCGGCTGTATGAAATCGCCCTGGATCTGGAAGCCGAGGATGTCCGAGACGAAGGCGACTCGTGGGCGATTTACACCGACGTCGGGGACTTCTGGCGAGTCCGGGGAGGCCTCGAACGTTATCAGATTCCTATCCAACACGCGGAACTGGCCATGATCCCCCAAAATTACATCACACCTCCGGTCGAGGAGGCCCTGAAGGTCATGCGGCTGGTTGAGACCCTGGAGGACCACGACGACGTCCAACGGGTCTGGACGAATATGGAGTTGACGGACGAGGTCCTCCAGCGGGCGACGGCGGCGTGACGGGACATGCAGGTCT
>JANXAA010000361.1 GCA_025061865.1 Acidobacteriota bacterium
CTAGCCGGGCAAGTCGTTCAAAACGATCGGCCGGTGGGTGGGTCCAAAGGGCCTTAACGTAAGGCTCGAACGACTCCATCGGGACGGGTGGCCAGAAGCGGTCAGCAATACGTGCCGGGATGCCGCTACGGGTCAGCCGCAGACGGAGACTTTCTAAGACCGCTTGAAGCAATTGCGGGAATTCCGATAGGCGGCCCTCGACCGACCACTGCTCTAAAGGACGTCGAGCCGCCGGGTCGGCCATCTGGACGGTGATGGCTAAGTCCGGCGCCTTCCCACCGGACGATCGGTAATATCCCGTGATAAGCAAGGCCGCTCGGCTCTGCCGGGCCAGCCATAGGGCCGTCGGAAGAGAGAGGGGCAGCGGATAGGTAAAGCCGTGGGCCTCGAAAACTTGCCGCCGGGTCCAGTGCGGCGGGATCACGTAAGGCTCGTCCAGTTCGACGTTGTGGTCGATGACCTCGACGATGGCTTCACCCAGCCAAAAAAGGTCCGGCCGAGCCGTACGGTTTTCAAAGGGAAGGAGTAGGATGAAGGCCGGGTCTTCGGTCTTTTCAAGACGAACCGGCGTCGGGACCGCTTGTGCCTGACCGGCTGGCATCTGTCCCAACTTTCCACCTAGAAGGACGATGCCTACTGTAATGACAGAAATGACAGACAGTATCCGGAACGACCGGTTCAGCGACATCGACCTCTCATCAAGGGGTGAGATGACAAAAAAGAAGCATAGAAGATGCAGGCCGCTGGATACAAGATGCAGGATAGGTGCTGGGTGTCGGAGCTTCAGGGGTCGGGGGAAGGCCCAATCCCTCTAACACCCAGCGCCTCATCAGACCATTTCCTCGGGCTGCCACAGGTCGGGCGTCCGCCAGCCCAGGACCGACTGAATCCGCAGGGCATAAGCTCGAAGCAGACTGTCTAAGTCCGTTCCTAAGTACATGCTGAGGGTCATCGGCATGACGATCCCGCCAGCTTGGGCGACCCGCAGGGCGTTCTCGAGGTTCAGGACCGACAAGGGCGTCTCCCGGATGCAGACGACCAGCTTACGACGCTCTTTAAGGGCCACGTGGGCGCACCGAGCAATCAGCGTGTCGGTAAACCCGTGGGCGATACGGGCCAAGGTATTCATCGAGCACGGGAGGACGACGACGGCCTCATAGCGAACCGATCCTGAGGAAATGGGCGCATCGAGTTGCACGTCGTCGAAAATCTTCTTTACGAGGGTCTGGATGTCTTCCAGGGTCCGACCCGTCTCCTGCTCGAGGACGGACCGACCCCACCGGGAGACGACCAGGTAGACGTCGACCGGCTCGTCTCGCAGGGACTCTAAGAACGCCAGCGTGAATGGGGCCCCCGACGACCCCGTCAGCCCGACGATGACCCGCCGGCGCATGGATACCTCACGGGGAATTCGGTAGGCTGGGGACTCAGCCGTCCGGCCGGTCGGGAATTCGGCCCTCCGAGAAGGGCTCCGTCTTGCGCGCGCCTGGCCCCAAGGAGCCCTTCCTGATTGCCCAAATGCCAAGTCCCCGAACTCTTAGATTGCCGTCACGGCCCGATCATCCCAGCCACCCATGCCAGGACGACGAATCCGACGCATGCATTCACGTGAAAGAAAGCCGTCTCAATCTTACCACGCCAGGCCAGAATGTGCTCGACAAGAAACATGCCGCCCAACAGAAACCACCCGCCGACCCCTGCTGGCGTCCGTGCCCCGTGGCGGACGGCGATCCCTGCCAAACAGGCCAGGCCGATCCCATGCAGGAAGGCGGCTACGACAAGGCCGATCCGAGATCCCCACAGAGCCGGGACGGAATTCAGGCCGGCCGCTCGGTCAAAGTCTATATCCAGAAGAGCGTAGATGATGTCAAATCCGGCGACCCATAGGAAGACAAAGATGGCCAGGAGGCAAACGTCAACCCAGTGGGGATGAGCGATCACCGCCTCTGGCGTCTTCACAATGGCTAAGAAGCCGCCTAAGGGCGTCAAGGCCAGGGCTGTGCCGACGCCCCAATGGGCCAGGACGGTCCAACGCTTCATCTGAGGATAGACCCAAAAGACGAGGGCCGGGACCGGGGATAGATAAAGACACCAGGGTGAAAGAGCCCAGGCCGCTACCCCAAATAGGGCCAGCCCCCCGACGATGAGGCCCCAGACTTCCCGGGGTGTAATGCGACCGGCGGGTAGTTCCCGGTCCCGCGTCCGGGGATTTTGAGCGTCTAGGTCCCGGTCCAGCCAGCGATTGAGCGCCATCGCCACTGTTCGGGCGCCCAGTAGGGCCAGCAAGATGAGGGCCCAGTCCTTCCAGCGGATCTCCGGGCTCGCCAACCACGCGCCGGCATAAGCGTTCGGGAGTGAAAACACCGTGTGTTCGAACTTCACGAAACGGACGTAAACCTGAAGACGGGCCTTCATAGATGGCCGCTTGGGAGTTCGGGAATTCAGGCGTTCGGCCATCCGGGCTTTCAGGGAACTGAGTGCCCGATACTTTGACCGATGGCCCCTGAATGGCAGGATGTGCAGCCTCCTGAATTGCGGGAAGGCCTCGCTGTCGAATACCCGAACTGCCGACTATCCGACTGGGTCCAAGGCCGGCACAGTCGGGATGAGGCCT
>JANXAA010000362.1 GCA_025061865.1 Acidobacteriota bacterium
GTGGAACACGACCTCGATGTCTCGAACGGCTTGGGTCACGACCCAGGGGTCCCGGATGTCGCCCTCGACAAAGTCGGCCGGCTGGGCCGACCAGGTCTCGTCCGGCGGCTCCCGGTCCCGGATACGGACAGCTATGTCCTCGTCCTGTAGGCGTCGCACGGGCTGTAGACCCAGGAAGCCGGCACCATTCGTCACCAGAGCCTTCTTCATCATCGAGCCTTCTATTAAAGCGCCAAGGGCCTGGAACAAAGAGCGCAGAGCGAAGGCTGAACATTGGTCTCCTTGCTCTTGGCCCTGGGCCCCTTGACACTTAGACCGGGTCCCCACACCTGATACCGGGACTTGCCCCCTTATCCCGACGACCCCGCTCCAGCGAGCGGGGGTTGGATCTTGCATCTTGCATCCCGCATCCTGTGTCCCGCATCTTATACGGAGCTCCCTACGGATTCCACCTGAGGTTGGGCGGATGCCGTTTTCTAAAGGCGGTCGGGTCATCGTCATCGGCGGGGGTCTGGCCGGCTGTGAGGCAGCCTGGCAGGCCGCTCAGCTTGACGTCCCCGTCGTCCTTTACGAAATGCGGCCCCAGGTCATGACACCGGTTCATAAGACGGGCGACCTCGCTGAGCTCGTTTGTAGTAACAGCCTCCGGAGTGACCTCATCGACAAGCCCGCCGGTCTCCTCAAGGAAGAGCTACGCCGGCTGGACTCTCTGATGATCCGTTGTGCCGACCAGGCAGCCATCCCGGGGGGCGGGGCTCTGACTGTGGACCGGGAAAGGTTTGCTCAAGCCGCCACTGAGGCCATCGAGGCCCATCCCCGGGTCACCGTCGTGCGGACGGTCGTGACGGACATTCCCGACGACGGGCCAGTCGTCATCGCGACGGGTCCCCTGACCCATGACGCCCTGGCCGAGGCCCTCCGCCGACTCATCGGGTACGACTTCCTGTACTTTTACGACGCCGTGTCGCCCATCGTGGACGCCGAGTCGATCGATGTCGAACGTTGCTTTTGGGGCGCTCGCTACCGGGACGAGCCGGCGTACTTGAACTGTCCGATGACTGAAGAGGAGTATCGACGCTTTTGGGAGGCCCTGACGACGGCCGAGCGGCACGCCCCTCACGACTTCGAGCGGATCCCTTTTTTCGAGGGTTGCTTACCTATCGAGGAAATGGCTCGCCGCGGGTACCTCACGCTGGCCTATGGGCCCCTCCGACCGACGGGTCTTCAAGACCCCCGCACGGGCCGGCGGCCCTTTGCCGTCGTCCAACTACGGCCAGAAAACGCCGATCGCACGATGTTCAACCTCGTCGGCTTCCAGACGACGCTTCGGTGGGGGGAACAGCAGAGGGTCTTCCGCCTGATTCCCGGCCTTGAGCATGCGGAGTTCCTTCGCTTCGGGTACATTCATCGGAATACCTACGTCAATGCCCCCGTCGTCCTGCGGCCGACGTATCAATTGCAGGGGCGGGACGATTTGTTCCTGGCCGGCCAGTTGACGGGCGTCGAGGGCTACATCGAGTCGGCGGCCGCCGGTCTGATCGCTGGCATCAATGCGGCCCGCCTCGTTCGGGGCGAGCCGCCCCTGGTATGGCCTCGAGAGACCGCGATGGGGGCCTTGGCCCACTACATCACGACGGCCGACCCTAAGCACTTTGCTCCGATGAACATCAACTTCGGACTTCTGCCGCCCCTGGACCCACCCGTCCGGCCGAAAGACCGTCGGTATCGTCAGATGGTCGTACGGGCTTTGCAGGCTTTGGAGAACTTCATTGGCCAGCACGGCCTCCGCCGAGGCAGGGGCAAATACGAGGGCTGGGAAAGTCAGAATGCGGGGTAAGGGGTCCGGGTGTCGGACGCGGGACTTCAGCAGGCATGGGACTCAGAGACGCTCAGGCGACTTTGCAGTCTATCGGCTTACTGCCCTATCTCCCCGCTATGAGGACCCGCAGGCTTAGGACGACGACGAGGCCCCCGACGAGGCCCATCAGGAGCCGTGTCGGGAGCCGGCGGGCCAGGTAGGCTGCCACCGGGGCCGCCATCACACCGCCGGCGATCAGGCCAAGGACGACCTGCCCGTGGGTAAGCCGCAGGACAGCCAAGAACGTCGCCGCCTGGGCGACGGTCACGAAGAACTCTGCCAGGTTGACGGACCCTACAGTGAAGCGGGGGTGATTTCCTCGAGCGACTAACGTCGAGGCCACGATGGGTCCCCAGCCGCCGCCTCCCAGGGCGTCCAAAAATCCCCCGACGAAGCCTAAAACGGGGATGCCCGTCCCAGGGGGGATCGACGGCCGATGAGGCTCTCGCAGGGTCCGCCATAGGATGATACCGCCCATGACCGTCAAGTAGGCCGCCACGAAGGGCCGGATCCGGTGGCCTGGGACGACCGTCAGGACGTAGGCTCCGAGGATGCCCCCCAGGACGCCAGGGACGACCAGCCGCCGAAAGAGGCCCCAGTCCACATTCCCTAATCGCCAGTGGAACAGGCCCGAGACACCGCTCGTGAAGACCTCAGCCGTGTGCACGCTGGCGCTGGCGATGGCCGGCGGCAGGCCCAGACTCAAGAGAAAGGCCATCGAGACGGTCCCATACG
>JANXAA010000363.1 GCA_025061865.1 Acidobacteriota bacterium
GGGACCGGATACCAGGACAGTGGAGGCGTGAGATGAAACCGATGATGAGTTTCTTAGCCAGCGGCCTCTTGCTGACCGCCCTCACGTGGGCTGCCCCCGGTCCGATGGGGCGCTGGTGGCAACACGCTCGCGTGCAGCAAGAGCTAGGTCTCCAGCCGGATCAAATCCGCCAACTGGACGACATCTACTACCGGTTTCAACCGGAAATCATGGACCTCCAGAATGCGGTCGGGAAGGCCCGGTTGAGCCTGGAGCAGGCGATGGCCTCGTCCCAATGGGACGACCGCCAGATCATGGACACTGCCCGCCAGCTCGCGGAGGCTCGCAATCGGCTTGAGATGAAGCGTCTGGAGATGATCTTGCAGATGCGACGGGTCCTTCAGCCAGACCAGTGGCAGAAGCTCCAGTCCTTACGTCGACAGTTGAAGTTCCGTTGGATGAAGCGACGTGGCCCTCAAGGCCCAGCGAACCCGTCCCCTGAGGATCCCCGGCCGCCGTCCGAAGATTGACGGAGAATGAAGTCCCAGGTACGGACAAGGCCCGTGATCCCGTATACCCAGCCTTGAACCCCGAAATGGCATTCTCCTCCGAAGGTCGGGTCCGTGACCTCCCCTTCATCCAGCAACCTCATTAGCTCGCGGGCCCGACCCCCTCTATTTTCAAGGTAGTACGGCAGTAGGGCTGAGGGGAAAAGGTTGGGTGACCGAAACTTCTTCCTTTCCGTCAACCACTTTGCCAGACGCCAGGGCGGGCCCCGGGATGTTTCACAAAATAGGTAGCGCCTCGTAGATGAAAGTCGACCTTTGGAAAGTGGCGGTGGGTCTGGAGCCACCCGCCGGGCGTAGACGTCGCTTTGTGAATAGGTCAGACCTGACCGATCGGTCGGATCTCCCGATTCTTCTACCCGTTAAGCCGTCGTGAAGACATCCTATGGTTTCTGAGGAGCGCCGGCGGCTTCCAGTTCACGGTCGGCCTTCCGGAAGGCACCCGGCGGGACGCCCTCCCGACGGGCGTCCCGGACGACCTTGTCGAGTTCCGCTTCCCTGGCCCGGATTTCGGCTTCCAGCTTTTGGATTTCCTCCTGCCGGGCGGCGATCGTGTTTCGGATCGCTTGGCTCTGCTCGGGGGACCAAGCGCCCATCAGGCCCGTCGTGAGCGTGTTGAGTTCATTCCGGAGGGCCTGGATGCGTTCACGTTTTTGCTTGATCTCCATCTTGATGGCCTTATATTTCTCGACCCACTTCTTTTCAATTTGTTCAGGTGTTTCGCCGTCGGTCGGGCCCGCCGGAGCGGCCGGCGCGGGCGACGCCGTCGAAGCCGTCGGGGCCGTCGTCGGGGTCGTCCCCGCCATCGTACCCGCCTCAGCCTTCTTCTTCGCCAGGTCCTCGGAGGTATAAGTCTTGACGGTTTTGCCCTGCTTTTGGGCGGCCTGCTGGCGCTCCTTTTCCTTTCGAGCGGCCTCGGCCAGGGACTGGCCGGCCGCCAGGGGAGCACTGAACAGGGTCAGTGCCATCAGGCAGCCGACGATACGCAGGATTATCATCGTGCACCTCCAGAGGAGCGACCGGTCCGCCGGGACCCGCCTGCCGCGTCTTTCCATACTACCCGTCTGACCCCGGGAGGGTCAAGCAATCGTCTTGGGCCGGCCAACCTCGGTCCTACGTCGCCCAGGGCCAGGGCATCAGCAAGGGGTCCGCATAGCCATTGCCACAGGGTGCCCCTCGAGGGCTGAGCGTTTCTGGCGGACGACGTGTTCGACCAGGTTCATGGGGCAGAAGGGACCGCACATGGAGCAGGCCCGCGTCTGAGAATTTCGGGCCTCAAAGATGCGGCGGGCGACGTCCGGATAGAGAGCTAGCTCAAACTGAGTTTCCCAGTCGAGCTTGTAGCGGGCTTCGGACATGCGACGGTTCCGTTCGAGGGCCCGAGCGTGCCCCCGGGCGACATCGGCGACGTGGGCAGCGACCTTAAAGGCGACGACGCCCTCGTAGACTTGGTGAGGCGTCGGCAAGGCGAGGTGCTCAGCGGGTGTCAGGTAGCACAGCATATCGACGCCGTACATCCCGGCGACGGCCCCACCGATGGCCCCGGCGATGTGGTCGAAGCCCGCCGCTGTATCGACCGGGAGCATCCCGAGGACATAGAAGGGCGCATCTCGGCACAGCTTCTTCTCGATTTGGACGTTCGTGGCAATTTCGTTTAGGGGCACGTGGCCAGGGCCCTCGACCATCGTCTGGACGCCGGCCCGACGGGCTCGTTCGACGAGTTCGCCAAGGACGATCAGTTCCTCGACCTGGGGGCGGTCCAGGTCGTCGGCCAGACATCCGGGCCGGAGGCCGTCGCCGAGGCTCAGGGTCATGTCGTATTCGCGAGCGATCTCCAAGAGGCGGTCGTAGTACTGATAGAGGGGGTTTTCGACGTCGTTGTGGAGGAGCCAAGCGGCCATCAGGCCCCCGCCACGGGAGACGATGCCCGTGACCCGTTCCGCACGGATGTACCGCTCCAGGGTATGACGGGTCACGCCGCAGTGGACTGTGATGAAATCCACACCCTCCCGGCCGTGGCGCTC
>JANXAA010000364.1 GCA_025061865.1 Acidobacteriota bacterium
TCGCGACCTTCGGGGGCCCTCAAAACCCATTTGCTCAACAAAGTCCCTAAAAGTCCAAGCCCCACCCGCTAAAGTGGGGTTTCCGGCCAGCCCCGTCGACCGGGAGCGGGTGACTGGCGATAGGGGCCTGAGGTCATTGCCTGTCTCGGGCCCCCGGTCTACTCGCAGGCATTCGGGTCGGGAGTCTTAGGAGTAGCGCCTCAGGTCGTGTCATCTCCAGGTCCGATGACGCCCAATCTCCGACCCCTGACGGGCCCGCCCCAAAGATTCAGCTGGACAAAATACGAGCGAGCGACCCTGGGATATTGACTCCCCTTAAGGGTCGTAACTTAAGTAGTTAGAGTTAGCTTATCAAAGGGAGACTCATCGTGCCGGCTTTCCTCGTGCCGTATGTTTTCATCGCCGCAGGTATATTGGCAGGCCTTATCGTCGAACGCGTTATTCTGAACCGCCTCCGTCGGTGGGCCGGCCGCACGACCTGGAAGCTGGACGAGATCGTCATCGATGCCCTCCGGGGCGTCGTCTTCCTCCTTATGACCCTGCTGGGTCTTCATTTGGCCCTGCCCTATTGGCATCTGCCACCGACCTATGCGTCCATCCTGTCCAAGACCATCGGGGCCCTGGCCCTCTTAGCCGGGACGGTCGCTCTGATGCGGTTCCTCTCGGATGTCGTCGTCCACTACGCCGGCCAGTACATCCCCGTCCCGGCGACGACCAGCGCCTTCCGGGTCATCGTCCGGGTCGGCGTTTTGGTCACCGGCCTGCTGGTCATCTTCCAGACCTTGGGCATTAACGTGACGCCCATCCTGACGGCCCTGGGCGTCGGCGGCCTGGCCGTCGCTTTAGCACTTCAGGACACCCTGGCCAACCTCTTCGCCGGCCTCCACATCTTAGCCGTGCGGCAAATTCGGCCTGGCGATTACGTTCGGCTTGAATCCGGTGAGGAAGGGCACGTCGTCGACATCGGATGGCGGAACACGACGATCCGGACGCTTCCCAACAACCTGGTCATTATCCCCAACACGAAGCTGGCGGGCACGATCGTGACCAACTACAGCCTCCCCGAGGCCGAGACGGCCGTCCCCGTGCAGGTCAGCGTCAGCTATGACAGTGACCTCGAGTGGGTCGAAGAGGTTACCCTCGAGGTCGCCCAGGAGGTCCTGCGAACGGTGCCGGGAGGCGTGCCCGAGTTCGAACCCCTCATCCGGTATCATACTTTCGGGGATTCGGGCATTCAGTTTACGGTCGTCTTGCGGAGTCGAACGTATCCCGACCATGCGGTCTTGCGCCATGAGTTCATCAAGCGGATCCACCGTCGCTATCGGCAGGAGGGTATCGAAATTCCCTTCCCCATTCGGACAGTCTATGTGCGGGAAGCGGTCTCGGCCCAGGGCCGGGACCCCGGGAGGGACAAGGGAACAGAATAGGCCATGACGGAGCTGAATCTTTGGCGTTCGGTGCTGGACGTCCAGTTATTCGGGAGTGTGGGTCGAGGGTCAGGGGATGAGAAAAACCAGCTCCTTGACCCCAGACCCCTGAGTTTCCATCTTGCCCAGCACTCAGCACCTATTCATGTTCATACAGGCCGGCGCGCCATGCCTCATACAAGGTCGAGAAGTCATCCCCATAGACGTCCCGAAAGGCCGTCTCCCAGGGTCGTCCTCGGGCCATGTGGTCCAGCCACCGGTCGAAGGGGTCGCGTCCATACTGCTCGATCAACGCCTGAACCCACTGGTAAGCGGCCGCATAGACATCCCGAACACCCTGTTCCCCTAAGGGAACGTAATCCGACCGACGGAGGACGCCTGCCGAAGGTACCGCCCGTCGACTCAGTGAGGTCTGGAAGGCATTCTCTAAGAACGCCGGGTCGTCCATGTATTCACACCCGTAAGCGATCCCCTCCTGAAGCCACAAGGGGGCTTGACCCAGCGTGTACCGGTCCAAGACGGCGTGACACAGCTCATGGCGGAGCCGACGGAGGGTCATAGACGTAATAGGACGGCCGTTCGGGATGGGCAGATGGACCCGTCCATCGTACAGGGCACCGCCCCATGGGGGGACCTGGCGATGGATTCGCTCCGCTTCGTAAGCGGCCTCGGTGTATAAAAAGACCACGATGGGTTTGTCGAAGGCGATGCCTATATATTGGGTGACTTCCCGGTAGGCGGTCTCGAGGGCATGTTGAATCGAGGCGAGAATCGCTGGCCGCAAGCTGGGATGATAATAAAGGATGAAGTGGGCCGTCTCCAGGTAGAGAAAGTTCCGGAGGTCGGGCCGCCGGGCTGGGCGTCCATCCAACGAAGTCAGGGGCCGGGCCTCGCCTCGGTTCACCTGTAGACAGGGCTGGTAGGCAAACCTTGCCGTCGGTATCCAACCCACAGGACGATCCCCATCGATGGCAGCGAGACTGACCCCCTCTGTGGCACCGTTGAAGTGCACTGAGGCGCTGGGACATCGGGGGATCAGAGCGTAGGCGTAGGAGTGCTTCGATTCTCCGACTCTCCGTCGCTCCGTCGCTCCGATGCATCGATGCCATAGGGCAACGCTGCCCCATAC
>JANXAA010000365.1 GCA_025061865.1 Acidobacteriota bacterium
TGGTCGGTCGGGACGGCTTCCAGGAGGTCGACGACCGGTTCGTCCTCCAGCGGGGCTCGGCGACGATCCAGATCGTCGTACGGCCCTGGCATCGAGACGACGCCGTCGTCGAGGCCGTCGCCTACCTGACCGATACGGTCCCGGTCACGCCGGAGCTGATGGAATTCCTCCTCCGGAAGAATGCGACCCTCCACTTCGGGGCGTTCGGCCTGGCCTTTGATCGGACTGTCGTGTTTGCCCATTCCATCGCCGGTCGTCACCTGGACTTCAACGAACTGCGGGCGACTGTCGAGACCGTCGGGGCCATCGCCGACTACTACGACGACCACTTCCGGCAGGGCACCTGGCGGGAAGCCTGAGAAGAGTTTGCGGATCGCGCCTTTCGATTGCGGATCGAGAAGTACATACTGGGCTGGAGCCCAGGCCTCCCGGCCTGGGAAAGAATGAGGAAGCGGGAAGGGGCAAGCCGGGGCCACTTCCTTCCGGAGGATGAAGCTTTCACCCGACCTTCCCACTTTCCTTATTAGTTATTCAACACTAGTTATTCAACGCCCCCTGATCGATCCACCGTCGGATCGTGTCAATTTGGAACTGGCAGAGGGGGTCCCGATTCGGGGGCATGCGTGGGGTCTCTCGACCCTCGATGCGCTTGACCAGCCGGGAATCCTGGGCGTTACCGGGGATCACGACCGGCCCATTGATGCTTCCCTGCATGAGGCCTTGGTAACTCCCCAGGTCCAATCCCCGCTGAGGATTCGGTAATGTGTGACACCCCGAGAAGGCGCAGTTTGCATTGAAGAGGGGTTGGACGTGCATAGCGTAACTGGGCCGGTCGGGCGCCATTCCGGCGCATCGGTCCAAGGGCGTCTCCCCGTCGCCACCGGTCGAGCAAGCGGCTCCCAGAATGGTCAAGGCGAGAATCCAACATAGCGTCCCAAGCGGATGCCAGAGTCGCATAAGGTTCCTTCGGGAGAGTGACCAGATGATAGAGAGGGCGAGCCGTCGTCTCGGGCAAGTGGGCAGGTAAGCAGGTAGGAAAGTCTGAGCGCACAAGCCTCCGGCCTATCCTCCTGCGCCGCCGTGACGGCGGCGTCCACGACCCGGTGGGAAATCATCTCTGGGGCCTCGGTCAATGGTTTTTCAACTCCGTCCCTTCGTCCCTTGGTTTGAAATCGCTCTCCTTAGAGGCCGGAAAAGGCTGTGGCGACACTCTTGCCTGTTTAGCAATTTCTGTGCCCAAGCTTCAGACCCTTAGTTGGACGCTCGGAAAGAAGTTCCCATCGGCGTGAGACTTTGCATAAATGGGTCCCGGCCCCTCCGCAAGTATGCCGAGGAGAGGCATTCAAAAATCTGAATCTCGGTTCCTTGGGTTCAAAAATGTGAACGAGTCAGAACGGCCGGTAAGTAAGGAGAGCCTCGTGGGGCCGCCTATGGACATTCCGTGGAGGGCTGGAGATTCCCATCGCCAGGCATGGCGGTGGCCCGTCGTCCGGATATCGGCAGAGGGCGCACCGCCAAAACGGACCTGAGGGTTGCGGGGAAGACCCATAGAGAGTAAGATCATTGGTTGATGGGCAGGTCGGGGCGACGTAGGGGATTCCCCCACCTTCCTATCTGCCGACCTACTCATCTGCCCTAAAACAATGGCTGACACCCGACGTACAGAGTAAGGATCTATGCCCAATACGCGTTCGGCCGAGAAACAACTCCGAAAGAGCTTGAAACGTCGGCTCCGGAATCAGGTCCGCCGAGCCCGGGCTCGGAACCTCATGAAGCGGGTCTTCCGGTTGTTGGAGGCCGGCGACGTGGAATCGGCCCGGTCCCTCCTGCCGATGGCCTATGCGGCTATCGATAAGGCTGAGAAGGTCGGTGTGTTCCATCGGAACACGGCGGCCCGGTACAAGTCCCGGATCGCCCGACGGTTGGCGGAAGCTCAGAAGGTGGCCCGCCCGGCGGCGTAAGACCGGGGTCGGCGGGCGACGGGTGGCAATGGTCTATGTCCGATCAAGCTCCTTTGGCGAACTTACTGGAAGCCCTCCTATTCGTGTCGCCTCGGCCGGTCCCTGTCCAGCGGCTGGTCGAGGTCACGGGCCGGTCGGTCGAGGAGGTCCGGGCCGTCTTAGAAAGCCTGCGGGCCGAGTGGGCCGTCCGAGGGCGGGGTATTCAGATCCAGGTCGTCGCCGGGGATGCGGTCCAAATGGTTGCGAATCCTCGATATGCTGATTATATTAGAAGACTCCAGGGTCCCCCTCGGGTGGACGGCGTGCCCCGATCTCTCTGGGAGACGGTAGCCGTCGTGGCGTATCATCAGCCCGTGACGCTGGCCGAGATTACCCACTGGCGCGGGGTCGATTCCAGCCGGGCCTTACGGACCCTTCTGCGGAGGGGGTGGGTCCGGGTCGTCGGCCGGAAGGCGGCCCCAGGCCGTCCCCGGATGTACGGGGTCAGTGACGCCTTCTGGCAAGCCTTGGGGCTCTCGGGGGTAGATGCGCTCCCGCCTTGGCAGGCCTTTATACCCGATGCCCATGAAGACGTCTCCGTCCAATGAC
>JANXAA010000366.1 GCA_025061865.1 Acidobacteriota bacterium
CGGACCTGGCTTCTGAGAGGGATAGTCATCGCGCTCTGTATCGGGGGTGCCAAGGCCCACGCCCAGTATCGGGGCCAGGTCGCCGTGGGCTTAGGCCCGACCGTCGTGGCGCCGGCTGAGGCGGACACGCCGGCCGGGACCGGTTTGAATGGTCACCTCTCCTTCTTTCTGTCACATCGTTGGTCTGTCTCGATCCGAGCCGGCGTCTTTCGGACAGGCGGGGACGCGACCCGGCTCCGGGAGTCCTTCGTCGGGGCAAACTTCGGCTTGCATTTTGACATGGGGCGGTGGCATCCGTTCTTCCAGACCGGGGTTCACGTGTATGAAGTCCACTTTCGACCCGACCCGAACGCCCCCTGGCAGAAGAGCACGGACCCTGGCCTCCAATTCGGCATCGGCCTTGAGTACTTTCTGCGTCCGACACTGGGGCTCCGGCTCACGTTGGAGGGCCATAACGTCCTCAGCGAGCTGGATGCCTCCTTCATCGAGTTGAACACGGCCGTGCGGTTCTATTTTTAAGAGCGTGACGATGGGACAGAGCTGATCCCGACCCTTCCGCCCGGGCGATGGCCTCCTGACTGGATCATCACGTCGTTACACCGTCACGATACCGCCTTATTCGGAATCCGCCACGTCGACGCCCTGACGGGCTGAAGGTCTTGCACGCAGAGGATGTGCCCCCGTTCGATCCTGCGCAGGCGGGCGATGCCGTCAGCGTCGAGGTGCCGCCGGAGAATTTCGTAAGTGTATTTTTGGCCGTCGCTGGCGCACCCGACTGTTTGAAACTTGCCCTTCATCTCGGCCATTGGAGCAATGAGCCGAAACCACATCGGACCGGCGGGTAAGGCCGGCGGCACCTGGGGACTGAGGGTCAGGAAGCTGAATTTCAGGACCTGAATCATGCGATACAGGCGACGGTTGAGGTCGGCAAGGCTTGGGGGAACGGTCCATCGACGGACCTCGTGGCACCAGAAGCAGCCCTCGGCCAGAAGTGGACAAGGACGGTGATGCAGGCAAGGCCCCCAGATGAAGGGCCAGCCGGCGCGGGCGACGGCGTCGCGTAGACGCTCCAGCCGCTCGCTCGTCTCCCGCAGGGCGGGTTCCGTGATGACGAGGAGGCCCTGGGGCGATAGGTAACGCAGGACGTGCCGGAGCCAGGCATAGACCCGGGTGTCGGTTTGGCCGTAGAAGGCTTCCCCCAAGGCAAAGCTCACGACGATGAGGTCCCACGGCGTATCCAGTGGGACGCCCCACGTCGGGGGATCGCGCAGGTCGCCGACGCGGAAGGTCCATCGGGTCCGAGGCCAATAAGCCGAAAGGTCTCCCACGATGGCCTGGAAAAACCCCAGGGCCGTCGGCGCCCGGTCCAGGGCCGTAACCTCGATAGCGGAGCTTTCCGTGACTTTCTCCAGCAGAGTGGCGACAGCCAAACCCGCGGCGCCGGGGCCGGCCCCCAAGTCCAGGACCCGCATGGGCCGGTCCGACGGGGGTGCCCAACCTCGCCATGCGACAGCCTCGATAAGAGGGAACTGAATTCGAATGAACGTTTGGGGGAAAAAGAAGAGACCATATGCCAGGAGCAAACGTTCGTCTTGGGCGTAATCGCTGAAGCCAGGGGACCGCTCGACTGTAAATAGGTCACTGAGCCGCTGAACTTCCCTTTCCAGTTCTCGCAAGCAGGCAGCTATATCGGGCCGGCCCAGTTGTCGGGCGGCGGCCTTGACCCACCAATGCTCGAGCCACGGTGGGTAGGGAAGGACTTCAAAGGGCCGGGTTGTCATACAGGACGATGTCAGATATCCCATACCTGAGGCGCCACGATTTCTCCGACATGAGCCTCAACCAGGCCGACGGCCTCCTTTTCGGCCACCTCTTCCACACCCATCGTCAGGCCTAAGCCGAAGACCCAAACGAGAGCCTTCCCATGGATGCCGAAACGATGAAGCCTCTCTCGCATCGACGACCGACGTAGACGTCGAGCGAATTGCTGAACGTCCCTCGGATAGAGTTTCACCTTAGCCTCGATCAAGACCCAGAGTCGTTCACCGTCGGGCGTTTCGACCTGAACGACGCCATCGATTTCGCCCAAGGCGTTTAGGTGAAGCGTCCGAATCGGGGTAAGGCGCTGCAAGCCCCGATCAGCCAGGAATTGATAGAAGAATGTCCGCATACGGTCTTCGGTCATACTGCCTCGTACGTCGGCAATTAGGGCTTCGAGACGTCGGAATCGCCGGTCTGTGGTCTCCATAAACGTTTGAAGGGTTTGCGTCAGTTGCTGGACCTGAACCGTCAGGTCGTCGACCCGAGCCGTCAACTGGTCCATCCGGACGGTCAAGTCGTCGACCCGGGCCGTCAACTGGTCCATCCGGACGGCCAGCTGCTGGACTTGAACCGTCAGTTGCTGGACCTGAACCGTCAGGTCGTCGACCTGAGCCGTCAGCTGGTTGAGACGAACCGTCAGGTCATCGACCCGAGCCGTCAACTGGTCCATCCGGACGGTCAAGTCGTCGACCCGGGCCGTCAACTGGTCCATCCGGACGGC
>JANXAA010000367.1 GCA_025061865.1 Acidobacteriota bacterium
TAGTCCCACAGACGGCCCCGTCCCTGATGGACGAAGATGTTTTGGGGATTCACGTCCATGTGGACCCAACCTGACTCATGGAGATATGCTAGGCCCCGACAGGCGTCAGCCAGGACGAGGCTCAGGGTCGCCGCGTCGAGGGTCTCCACACAGCGGTCCAGCGTAGCGTCCATCCGTTCCATGGCGATCCAAATGGCCGCCGGCGTCGTCCCCGTCCCCAGGACAGGCACCGTCCAGGGCGACCGCAGGCCGGCTAACAGCTTAGCCTCCTGAGAGGCCAGGAGGTACTTGACGGGATGGTCCATCCCGACGTCCAGGAGAATCTGCTTCAGGACGATGACGTCCTTACCCATGGAAGCTTCGTAGACCATCGACACCGTACCTCGACAGATGAGGCGAAGCGATTCGACGAATACAAAGGGCGGACCCAAGGGGAGCTCCACGTCCCCGACGACGTGCCGCTCGACTCGCTGGCACTCCCAACCCCTTTGCCGGCAAAGGGACTCGACCAGGTCGGCGTAAGGATCATGGGTTGGGACGATGACCCACAGGGGGCCCGTCTCGTGAAGGACCCGCCGGGGATGGACCTCCTCCGCCCACGAAGAAACAAAGACCTTCTTCATGGCTGGGACTCTGCGGCGTTCTCAAGACGGCGTAAACACGCCAACGCCTGCGTTCGAATTTCCGTCCATGTGGACGCCCCCTTCAAAAGCTCAAGAAGAACCCCCCGGCTTTCGTACCGGAAGGGGACGACCGGCAGGCGGCCCGACCGGTAGAGCCGGCGCACGGCCATGCGTCCGCCCATCGCATACAGGACGCCGGCGACGAGGCCATCTAAGGGACACCGAAGCAGTTGCATGGCTCGCCGGCCGTCGGTTCCCATCCGTTCGATGGCCAGGCGACGCCGCGTCCGGTCGACCACGGCCCGTAAGGTCGTTAGGGCATGCTCTAAGGTTTCGTCCTGCACGGTCATCCGGTCTACTCCGGCTTCGAACTCCCGCGACCATCGGCTGGACCCGGCGGGAGTCTCAGACCCCTTCGCTCACTGATCATCCATGCGTCCACCTGAAAAGGCCCTCGAAGAGACCCTCCGTAGGGTAGGGTTCCGACCCTGCTATCCTCACCTAATTTTATCAGAGTCTCTGGGTTCGGGAGAATGGCATCCAAATGGCCTTTTTCAGGGTTCGAGGAACACGATTCTTCAAGGCAAAAGATACAAGATGCAAGATCGGTCCGGGAGATCGGAAGGTGCGAGTCTGGACCTTCGGTCACAGCTGGGCTCGACCCCGTCCCCCTTCTTTTTATCCTACATCTTGTCTGAAAATTCGTCCTTCCCGATTCATCAGGATTCTCACAGGTCGAACGGTCTGTTTGTCAGGTCGGTCGCCTTCGCTTAAAATTGATCTAACCGGATTGGGGATTGGACGAGGCCAGCATGCGAAGTATGAATCGTGTTTTCCTGATCGGTCATGTCGGCCGGACCCCCCAAGTCCGGACGACTCCGACGGGCCGAAAGGTCGCCAACTTCACGCTGGCGACCAACGAGGTCTGGCGCGACGCGGGGGGCCAACGTCAACAGCGGACTGAATGGCATCGGATCGTCGCCTTTGGCGACCTGGCCGACTTTGCCGAGAAGTACATCCAGAAGGGTCGCTTTATTCTGGTCGAGGGTCGTTTGCAGACCCGTCAATATACGGATGGCCAGGGTATCGCTCGGTCTGTGACAGAGATCGTGGCCCGGGATATCGGGTTCTTGGACTCTCGTGGAGTGGCCCCGGAGGCTGAGGAACCCATCGAGCCGCCGCCGTCTTTTGACGAGCCGTACGAGGTATCCTCGTCGACCCCCTCAGGCGACGAAGACCTGGATTTTCTTATCTGACCGACTCCCGGCGAGGTTCGAGGTCCCGTGCGTCCTGGCATCCGAGACGAGGGAAAGCTACCGACGATGCGTCGTTTAGAGATTCCGCCGGAAGTTAGCCGGCCCGTGATGGGCCCCTTGAACGAGCACCTCCGCCTTTTGGAGAAAAGCCTGCGAGTTCGCATCTACACGCGGGGGAATCACCTTTATATCGAGGGGACACCCGGTAACGTCGCCCGCACCGAGCGGGTCATCCGCCAGCTTTCGACGATGAGCCTGGAGGGTCAACCCGTGCAGGCCGACGATGTCGTTACCTTGATTCGGGTGACCGAGGAGGACCCGGACGTCGACCTGGCGCAGTATTACGAGACTTATCAGATCCGGGCGTCGCCCAAGCGGAGCGTGTATCCCAAGTCCCGGAACCAGCGCCTGTATATCGAGGCGATGCGGAATTACGACTTCGTGTTTGCTATCGGTCCCGCCGGTACGGGGAAGACTTACATGGCCGTTGCGATGGCCCTAGAATGCTTGTCTAACCGGCAGGTCAGTCGTCTGATCCTGACCCGGCCGGCCGTGGAGGCGGGCGAACGCTTGGGCTTCCTGCCCGGCACGATGATCGAGAAGGTCCACCCTTATTTACGGCCCCTGTTCGACGCCCTCTATGACCTGATGGACATCGACC
>JANXAA010000368.1 GCA_025061865.1 Acidobacteriota bacterium
GAATCGACCCGAAGGCGGCGCCCATCAGGAGCCACAGGGCGACGCGCCCCCAGAACCGTCTGGACCTCCGACGATGGGAGGGTTTGTCCCCCTCGGCGGAGACCCGTGCCAGATTTCGATTTCGGGTTCGAGCCATACGTGCAATTGCTCCCACACCCTCGCACGGGCGTACTCGATGAGTCGGACCACGTCCGACCACGCGGCCGACCCCGTGTTAACGATGAAGTTCGCATGCTTGGGTGAAATCATCGCCCCGCCGATCCGGTAGCCCTTCAGACCGACCCGTTCGATCAGCTGACCCGCCGAGCCGGGCCCGTCCGTAGGATTTTTGAAGGCACAGCCGGCGCTCCTGTCCTGTAAGGGCTGAGTCTGCAGGCGGTATCGCTTCATCTCCTGCAAGACGGCTCGGATGGCCTCGGGCGGCTGAGCCTCGACGCGAAAGGCGGCCTGTAAGATGACGCTCCGTCGAGCCTGGAAGGGGCTTTTCCGGTAGCCGAATTCGGCCGACGCCGGCAGGACTTGTACTACCGTCGCCAGGCCAGGCTCCCAGACCCATGCGGCCGCCAAGACATCGGCGACGGACCGGCCAAAGGCCCCGGCATTCATCCACACGAGGCCGCCGACCTGGCCCGGAATACCCGACATGAACTCGAGGCCGCCCAGGCCCCGCCGGGCCGCCCACATGCACAACTTGGGGGCTGGGACGCCGGCCCCGGCCTGCACGACGCCGTCCACCGTTCGGACCTGGCGGAGGCGGTCCAGCTTCACGATGACCCAGGGCAGGCTACCCGTGTCCGGGACCAAGACATTGGAACCCCCGCCCAGGACCCGCCAAGGGATGTCCTGACGTGTGAGGGTCTCTAAGATAGCGACAGCCTCTTCCAGGTCTCGGGGCCATAGGACCCATGGAGCGATTCCGCCGATTCGCAAAGTCGTCCACGGGGCCACCGGGACATCGGTTCGAGCCAGCCACCGGTGACGCTGGACCTCATATCGGAGGTGCTCAAACATCGAGCCGTCCTCCTTCCAGACGTCGAGCCAGGGCTTCCCCGACGCGATACACGTGCCCGGCCCCGAGGGTCAGGACCAGGTCGCCGGGCTGCACCGTCGAGACCAGGACCTCGACGGCCTGTTCGAGGGAACCGCAGTACGTCACGGCCCGATGCCCGCTCTGGCGGATATCCGCCGCCAGACGCTCGGCATCGACGCCGGGGATCGGGTCCTCGCCGGCCGGGTAGATCGGTAGGACGAGGAGGACGTCGGCCAGGTAAAAGCATCGGGCGAAGTCGTCCCACAGGAAGGACACGCGTGAGTAGCGGTGGGGCTGGAAGACCACGATCAGGCGACGGTGAAAGGCCCGGGCCGTCTCCAGCGTCCGCACGATTTCTGTCGGATGGTGAGCATAGTCGTCGACGATCCACACGTCGTCGACCTGGGCCTTCCACTGGAAGCGACGCTCGACGCCAGTGAATCGGGCCAGGCTCGCCTCGATACGGTCCCACGGGATGCCGATGAAGCGGGCTGTAGCGACGGCCGCCAGGGCGTTCAGTACGTTGTGCGCTCCCGGGATACTCAGCCGCAAGGCCCGGTCCTCCCCCTCACCGTGGACCCGGAAGTAGACCTGCCAGCCGTCGAGTCGCACGTCGTTAGCCCAGTAATGACTCTGCGGGTTCAGGCCGTACGTGATGACCCGCCGCTTCAGACGGAATAGGATGCTCTGGACCTGGGGGTCTTCCAGACAAACGATGGCGGCCCCGTAAAAGGGGACCTGGTTGCAGAACTGCACAAAGGCGTCCTTTAGGGCATCGAAGTGACCATACCGGTCCAAGTGCTCCCGGTCGATATTCGTCACGACGGCGACGATAGGTGTCAACCGCAAAAAGGACCCATCGCTCTCGTCACTCTCGACGACGATCCAGGGCCCCTTACCCAAGTAGGCATTCGTCCCCAAAGTCTTCAGGCGGCCCCCGATGACCATCGTCGGGTCCAGACCGGCATCGGCCAGGACCATTCCGATCATCGAGGTCGTCGTCGTCTTCCCATGGGCCCCAGCGATGGCAATGCCCTGCTTGAGGCGCATGAGCTCCGTCAGCATCTCGACGCGATGGATGACGGGAATCCCCCTTCGTCGGGCCTCCAGGACCTCGGGGTTGTCGTCTCGGATGGCCGACGAGATGACGACGACGTCAGCGCCCTCGACGTGTTCGGGTCGGTGCCCGATGAGGACCCGGGCCCCCAGACGCTCTAAGCGCTCCAGGACCGGGGACGACGCCAAGTCTGAACCCCGCACCGTATAACCCATGTTCAGGAGAAGCTCGGCGATCCCGCTCATGCCCGTACCGCCGATGCCGACCATGTGGATACACGTAGGCTTGGGGACAAACATCGCCTTACCCCGCTGCGATGAATCACGTCTTGGACAAAGAGGGATGCAAGACTTCGAGCCACTCCCAAAAGGCCCTCGCCGCGTGGGGCCACGCCAAGCGCCCGGCCCGTTCCCGGATTTCTCGCCACCAGCCGGGTCGATTATACAACT
>JANXAA010000369.1 GCA_025061865.1 Acidobacteriota bacterium
TGAAGCCAGGCCCAAAAGGCTTCGCCAGTCAAGGGTAAGCCCAGGACGGCCTGCCAGCTGTCAGGCGCATTCGCCCACGTCCACCACCGACGCCGGTCCGGAGCCACCAGGTCCACGCTCGAGGGGTCCATGACCAGGGCCAGGCGGCTTTGGCCGAAGTCGTCCGTCCAGAGGGCCGAGCCGACGGATCCGCTCCAGCAGGCCTCCCACCGTAAGCGGACCGGCGGCCGGGCCGACTCTTGCCAACGCCACCGGGCCTGGACCTGCCAGCCGAGGACCGCCGGCCCCTGAGGAAAGCGATGGACCCACGGGCAGTGGACCGTCGTCAGGACGACCCAAACCGCCAGGAAGAAGACGGCCCGTGAAGGAGGTCCCGGCTGGAGTAATGGGCGAGTCCTACCTTGAACCCTACCTCGTATGGCCATCCGCTGCATCTTGTCCTCAGGTCATCGGCCCACCCGCCGACCTGTTCCGTCGTCCCTGCATTCACCATGCGAATGGCCCGGCTACTTTGTCAAGTTAGATCATGGACGTCGGATTGACGTCGGTACAGGCCCTAGACCGCGGACCGGCCCTGTGAATACCCCGAAAATTCAGGCTGGCAAGGCCCTATTCCACTTCCACGGCCGGGGTCGTGGCGACCGTGAGACCATAGACGTGACGGGTCCCAGCCCGTTTGAGGACCCCGGCGCATGCATGAAGGGTCGCCCCTGTCGTCATCACGTCGTCGACGATCAGCCACCGCTCGAAGGACCGGAGGTCCCGACGGGGACGGACGGCAAAGGCCCCCAGGACGGCGTCCCATCGCTGGGCAGCCGTCTGGCCCACTTGGGGTCGTTCATAATGTCGGCGGACTAAAACGTCCACGCAGGGCAAGCCCCACTGTCGAGCCAAGGCTTGGGCCAAGCGGGCGGCCTGATTGAAGCCCCGCGCCCGCTGTCGCCGCCGATGGAGGGGGACGAAAGTGATAACCTCGGCACCTGTCTCTTGAAGCCAGGGTCGCATGTCCTCGGCCATCCACTCGGCCAAGCGGTCCACCACACGGGCCAAGCCCCGGTATTTGAAGGCGTGGATCCATTCCCGCAGGGGCGACTCCATCCGTCCCCACGCACGGACGCCGTCCAGGGCCGAGGGCCGTTCGAGGCAGGGTGTGCAAAGTCCGTGGAAGTCCGCTGAAAGGCCGGGAGCTACGACGGGACGTCCGCACTTGACGCAAATCGGCGGGATGACCCTGGGGGCCGCATAGCGACAAGCGTCGCATAGATGGCGGTACGGTGGGACCCATCGGCGGCAATGCAGGCACACCGAAGGGAACCACCAGGCTAACAGGAATCCCAGGGGCCGGGAAACGACGGGTCCGACGGCCGCGCCGATCAATCGGGAAAAGGAACGTCTACCCATTCCTCCTCCAGGCGGGTCGGCGAGGGGGGGGACGCAGAGGGCAGGAGTCGGAGGTTCAGTGTACCCCGTCGGTGACAGTGGGGACAAAACTCCCACCATCGGACAATCCCAAAGCCGCAGACCTCGCAAACGAAGGGATGGACGTGGTCAGGGGCCTGACGGACCAAGTACCAAAACTGTCGCCAGGCGGCCGCGGCCTCGGCCTGCATGTCCAGGTCTTGGGCCACGTAACCCAGCCACATCCAGTAGGGCGGCCAGTCCTGGAGACGTTCCTTGAGGCTCTCCAGGAGCTCCAGGGCCGAGTCCAGCCTCTCTACCCGAATGTAATGAAGGAGGAGCATCACCTGGGCCCGGAGACTCCCGCCCGTCTCGTGAAGCCGGCGGACGTATAGGCCCTGGACGGCTAAGGGATTCGTCCGTTCCAGCCACCAAGCCTCTAAAGTCCGATACAGCCAGTAGTGGTCTGTACGCTCGATGCCCTTGACGAGATGCCGCTCCGGCCGAGTGAAGCGTTGCGCGCGCTCGACCTCGAAGGCCAGCCAGTATCCGAGGGGGTGGTCCGGCTGATGCCGCTGGAGCCAGTCGGCCATGAGTCGGGCTTCCTTAGACCGGCCAGCCTGGAGGGCCTGGGGTCCGGCGTGGCGGAGGATGTCGACGGGGTCCGCGATCCGCCAGGCCGACCCGGGGTCCGCCTCCCAGTGAGCGTGCCAGACCCGCCAAGCGAGGTCGTAGCGTCCAGCTTGGGTAAAACGATCCAACACCTGTTTCGTAAAGGCCGGTCCCCACGCGACCTGCCAGCGGTCCCAGGCCGACGCCCATGCCTGAGGGTCGGTATCTTGGACCTGGAGGCGCCAGAAATCAGCCTCCGGATGCACCTCTGGCCAGGGTCGGTTCTCCAAAGCCCGCCGAAGCAAGATGGGGTCGCCCTGAACAGCCGCCCATCGGGCCAGCCACCGATGCAGGACCTGGCGCTCCACGTCGGGGACTGGCCGAGTCAGACGCCGATGCGTGCGTTCAAGACCTTCCGCATAGCGGCCCCGGACCCAGAGGCTAACCAGGAGGTCCGTGAATTCAACACCCTCGGCGGGCTCCGGGAGATCGACCGGCGGCGGCCGGCGACG
>JANXAA010000036.1 GCA_025061865.1 Acidobacteriota bacterium
GGTCAAGAAGGCGGGCAAGGTCGTCGTCGTCAGTATGAGCGACGTCGCCGGCTCGGGGGGCTACTACATCTCGATGAACGCCGACCGCATCGTGGCCCAGCCGGGGACGATCACGGGCTCTATCGGGGTATTCGCTGGCAAGCCGGTCTTCCGAAAGACGACGGAAAAGTTAGGGATCCACGTCTATGAAATTTACGCCAACCCCAAGGCCGGCATGTGGTCGACCTTCACTTACATGACGGAAGACCAACTTCAGGCCCTGCATGAAGAGATCGGTCGCTTTTATCAAATGTTCGTGGCTAAGGTCGCTCAGCACCGGAAGATGAACTACGAAGCCGTCGATGCCATCGCCCAGGGTCGTATCTGGACGGGTGAGCAGGCCCAGGGCCACCGCCTCGTGGACCGGCTCGGCGGCTTCCTGGAAGCCCAAGAGGAAATCCTGAGCCTCCTGAAGAAGCCAAAGGACACCCACATCGAGTGGACGGTTTACCCACGCCGGCGGACGCCCTGGGAGGTCTTACTGGAAATCAGGGAAGACGATAGTCCTCTCACCCGTCTTCGTCGTATTCTTGACGATCGAACGGTCCTGCCTCGCCCCCTCGGGTCCTACCTGGCCGTATTGCAGGACCCGGTCCTCCTGGTCATGCCGCCCGTGGGGTTTGGCTTCTATGCAAGCGACTGAACGTGTCCCGAACCCCAACCGGTGGTGGCTCCGCCTGTACGGTCGTCACCGGCCCCCACAGGTCATCTTTCTACACGGGGCTGTCGGGGATCATACGGGCTGGAATAGGGTCCTCCGAGTCCTCCGAGAGGTCGACCCCGAGATACGGACATATGCCAGTATCGACCTACCGGGCCACGGTCACAGTGCCGGACCAGCTTGCGCATCCGTCGAGGAGTATGCCCAGGAACTGGCCGCGTTCTTGCAGAGCTGCTACTCGCCGCCCTGGGTCCTGGTCGGTCATTCGATGGGCGGTGCCATCGCCATCGAGGCTGCCTTGCGGCATCCGGACTTGTGGGTGGGCCTCGTCTTGGTCAGCACCGGTGCCCGCCTGCGAGTCCATCCGGATTTGCTCGACCGCCTCGACCGGGGCGCCAAGCGAGAGGCTATTGAATGGCTGATGGCGTGGCTGTTTGGGCCACAGGCCCCTGAGTCCGTGCGGGCTCAGTCCCGTGCCCGTCTCGAACAGGTGCCCCTGGACACGCTCCGACGAGACTACTCCGCCTGCCACACGTTCGACCGGATGAACGACCTCGGGGCGATCCGAACCCCGACCCTCGTCGTCGGTGCCCTCCAGGACCTCATGACGCCGCCCAAATACAGTTACTACCTGGCCGAACATATCCCAGGCGCTCGCCTCATGATGGTCCCCGATGCGGGTCACATGCTCCCCGTCGAGGCGCCTGACGAGCTGGCCCACGCCATTCGAGAGTTCTTGACGAGCATTCGGGAATTCGGCAGTCCGAATGACCGGATTCCCGAATGCCTGGACTCCCGGACTGACGCATTTAGTCATGGAGCCGAGCGTTAGGTCCACAATCGTTCAGGTCCCCTTGCCGTGGGCGTTGGGCCGCCTCTGGCGCCTCTGGGCCGTCGGGGTCCTACAGACGACCGGTCGGCTCCCCCGAGCCTTCTTCGTCTATCATGGAGACCTGGCCGGGGCCTGGATGACCCCCGAGGACCCCGTGTTGTCACCCGGCTCGGTCATTCAGATGGCCTTGACTTTACAGCCCCGCTATTTGGAGACGGGCCCTGTGGCAGCCGCCGGTCCCATCCTGCAAGTATGTCGAGACCTCGCTCAGAAGGTCGGCTCGGGCCCATGGGCGGAGATCCTGTACCGGCTCGTCCGAGACGTCACGGTCCAGCCGACTCCGCTGACCTGGACTCCCTTGAAGGCCCTGCACTTACCGGAAGGTCTGCCCTTCGTGGCGGCACCGTCGCTTCTATGGCGTCTGGCGCAGGAGGTCGGCGGTGCCCTCGAAAAAGCCGCTCAGGTCGTTTCGTCCCCTCTGCCCGACGCGGCTCGTTCTCAGCTTCGGATGGAACTCGAGAAGGACGCCCGCCTTCCTCCGACAGTCCGGTCAGCCCTGGCCGATGAGGCGAAGACGCCGACTGACGCAGGGACCCGCTTCTTGTCCTTTTTCTGGATTCCAGGCCCGGTCGCGTCCCCGGCGGTGCCCGTCCGAGCCCCCTCCCCGCCGGCAGTCGAAACGCCGGTCCGACTGGAAGAGTACGTCCACCGATGGGAAGAGCTTCGCGCCTATGCCCACCAGAGTCGCCGGTGGACCCATTACCAAGTCCTCGGTCTGACGCCCGACGCTACACTCGACCAGATTCGAGACCGCTACCGCCGCCTGGCCGCCGTGTTCCACCCTGACCGATGGCCTCAGGCCGACGAACTTCAACGGTCCGTCGTGACCCGCTTATTCGGTCGTATCCAGACGGCCCATCAAGTCTTAAGCGATGAGGCCAAACGAAGGCAATACGACCGCTCGCTTCAAACCGAAGGTCCCGCCTACGAGGTCGTCCAAACCCGGACAGGCCGTATCGACCCCAAGACGCTCAAGGACTTCTACGTCCGGGGCGTCCGGGCCTTCCTCAAGGGGGACATGCCAGAAGCCGTCCGCTGGCTGGAAAGTGTCGCGACGGCGACGTCCGAATGGATCGTGGAACTCATCCTGGCACTGGCCGAAAGCTACGTCCCCGAGCGTCGCCATACAGCGGCCCAGCGGCTCGAACACCTGACTCAGGCCCACCCTGAGGCCGCCGAGGTCTGGTGGGTCTACGCCTGCGTCCTATACCGCTGGAATTTCCAGGCGCGCGCCCACCAAGCCCTCGAGGAAGTTAAGCGCCGAAACCCGGCCCTCCTGAAGCAGTGGGGCCCGCCAGAAAAGCCTGACTGGGCCACCCGGAAAGCCTTCTTGCGGTTCCTTCAAAAAGTCGCTGAAGCGTGGTAGAATGCGAGCAAGGACTAAGACGCAAGTCCAGACCCCGCTCTGGCGACCGGATTGAAGAGGCCCGGGACCTCGTTATGCATCTTGGCGACCCCGCCTTACCGAGCGGGCCTTGGATTCGCGTCTCTTATCCCGCCTCTCAGGCGGTGGAGATACCCGATGACGTCCCTGGCTGAGCAGTTCCGACGCCTTACTCGTGGGTGCGTCGACGTCGTCACACCCGAGGAATTGAGAGATCGACTGGAGGAGTCCCACCGCACGGGTCGACCCTTGGTCGTTAAGGCCGGCTTTGACCCGACGGCGCCGGACCTCCACCTGGGGCATACGGTCCTCCTCCGCAAGATGAAACACTTTCAGGTCCTGGGGCACACCGTCGTGTTCCTGATCGGGGACTTCACGGGCCTTATCGGTGACCCGACGGGCCGGTCCGTTACCCGCCGACCCATGACCCCCGAGGAGATCCAAGCCAACGCTCAGACATATCGCCAGCAGGTCTTTAAGATCCTCGACCCTGACCGGACTGTCATCGCCTTCAACAGCCGGTGGCTGGCCGCCCTCCGAGCCGAGGACATCGTCCGCCTGTGCGCTCATTTTACTGTCGCCCGTCTCTTGGCCCGGGAGGACTTCCAACGGCGGATGGCCGAGGCCCAGGCCCTGTTCCTCCACGAGCTCTTGTACCCCCTCATGCAGGCTTATGACTCGGTCGCCCTCCGGGCCGACGTCGAGCTCGGCGGCCAGGACCAGCTGTTCAACTTGCTTGTCGGGCGGGACCTCCAGCGGGCGATAGGCCAGTCCCCCCAGATCTGCATGACGGTCCCATTGCTCGAGGGCCTCGACGGCGTCGAGAAGATGAGCAAAAGCTTAGGTAATTACGTCGGCATCACGGAGCCCCCCGACATGATGTTCGGCAAGCTTATGTCCATCTCGGACACCCTCATGTGGCGGTACTACGAACTCCTGACAGACATCCCCCTCGACGAAATCGAACGGATGAAGGAGGACGCTCGCTTGGGCCGGGCCAATCCCCGGGACTTCAAGCTCCGGCTCGCCTGGACTATCGTCACCGAATACCATGGACCTGAGGCGGCTGAGACCGCCCAGCGGCGCTTCGTCGAGGTCTTCTCCGAGCGGCGGCTCCCGACCGATATGCCTGTCACCCGACGGCCCCTCCCGGACGGTCCCCTGAGCCTCGTAACCCTTTTAGTCGAGGAAGGCCTGGCCCCGTCCCGGAGCGAGGCTAAGCGCCTCATTCAACAAGGAGCCGTCACCCTGACAGTCGTCCCTGTCTCCCAAGAAGTCGAACTGGCCGACCAACTCGAACGGGTGACCGATATTGAGACGAATCTCTCGGTGACCCGGCCCTGCAAGGCCGTCTTGCGTGTCGGCAAGCGACGCTTTAAGACGATCATCTTCGGACAGTAGCAAGTGGGCAGATGGCAGATAAGAGCACAGGCGTCCTCGCCCGTGAGGTCGCACGCATCTCTGAGGCTGCTTTCTCGACGCTGTCGGTAACGGCCACATTCGTGGGTGGGGAAACCCGCCCCCACCAAATGTTCCCCCAGTTATACCGGGCCGTCTCGTTCTGCTCGTCTGGAAATCCGACGGGCATGTCGGCGATTCGACCGGGGACCGCGGATTTTGGACCTCGGGTCCTGGGGGCTGGGAATGGGGTCAGGAGTCGGGGAAGGCCTGACCCCTAATCCCTGGTCCCCGATAGTCTTCCCTGACGCCCCACTGCCTTACGACTTTGCTATCCCCTGGCTGACGGGAGCGCCCCGTGTGTGGCATCTGCGGATGGTTCCGACCCGATCCGGTGCAGCCGACTGAATCAGACCGCCGTATCTTGACGACCATGACCCGGACCTTGGTCCACCGAGGTCCCGACGACGAGGGCTTCTATATGGACGACCAAGCAGCCCTCGGCTTCCGACGGTTGAGTATCATCGACCTGACCGGCGGTCGCCAGCCGATGGCTAACGAAGATGGCACCGTCTGGGTCGTCTTCAACGGGGAGATTTACAACTTCCGAGAGCTCCGGCGGGAGCTGGAGTCGGCGGGCCACGTCTTTCACACACGGTCCGACACGGAGGTCATCGTCCACGGCTACGAGGCCTGGGGCGTCGACGTCGTCGGCCGCCTTCGGGGCATGTTCGGGATCGCCCTGTGGGACCGACGTCGGCGACAGGCCTTGCTCGCCCGGGACCCCATCGGCATCAAGCCCCTGTTTTACACTGTCCTTCCAGACGGCCGACTCCTGTTCGGCTCCGAGTTGAAGGCCCTCCTGGCCCATCCAGCCGTCGAACGCCGCCTGAATCCGACGGCCCTCGACGCTTACCTGACCTTAGAGTATGTTCCGGCTCCAGCGACCCTATTTGAAGGCATCTTTAAGCTCCCGGCGGGTCACTGGCTTCTGTATCGGGACGGCCACTACCAGATACAGGGCTTCTGGGACGTTTCCCCGGAGACCGATGCCGAGTCAGACCAGCATCTGCCGATGTACCTGGATGAACTCCGCGTTCGCCTTCGGGACGCTGTTCAGATCCATACCGTCAGCGATGTCTCCGTCGGGACGTTCCTGAGCGGCGGGATGGACTCCTCGACGGTCGTCGCTATGCTCCACGACGGGGCGGCCTCCGAAGAGGCCGTCCGGACGTTTTCCATCGGCTTTGACGACCCGTCTTACAATGAACTGCCTTACGCCCGCCTCGTCGCCGCCCGCTACCGAACCCTTCACACGGAGACCGTCTTGTCCTACGACATCGTGACGACCGTCGAGCGACTCCTCGACTTCCTGGACGAGCCCCTGGCCGACTTCTCGATCTTCCCGACCTACCTCGTCTCTAAGACGGCCCGGGCGCACGTGAAGGTCATCCTGTCCGGTGACGGCGGCGACGAGGTCTTCGCCGGCTACGACTGGTACGTCGCCTGGCAACTCCACCGGGCCCTGGCCTGGGTGCCCTACGTCGTGCGCCGCTGGATGGGCCGTCAGCTGACCCGGTGGCTCGCCCCGGCGCCCCAGAAGAAGGGCCTCGTGAATCGTCTCCGCCGCTTCGGTGAGGGCCTCCAACACGAAGATGCCTGGGGCCACGTCCGGTGGCTCCTTTTCCTGAATCGCGCCCAGAAGGCCGACCTGTATACCCCGGACTTTCAGACGGCCCTCCGGGACGACGGGGACTTCACGGTCTTAATGGCACCCTATCTCGACCGGGCCCGCCGATTTCGAGACCCCATCAATCGAGCCCTCTACATCGACCTGAAGACCTATTTGGCCGAGGACATCCTTACGAAGGTCGACCGCATGAGTATGGCCGTGTCCCTAGAGACACGGGTCCCCCTCTTGGACAGCCGACTCGTGGAGTGGGTTTTTCGACTCCCGGGCCGTTGGAAGCTACGGGGGTGGACGACTAAGTGGGTCCTGAAGGCCGCCATGCGGCCTTACCTCCCGCCCCAGGTCCTGCACCGGGCCAAGCAGGGCTTCAGTATCCCGATGAAGAACTGGCTCCGGCAGGAATTGCAGGCCCTGCTACGCGACTATCTGCATCCGGCGGCCTTCCGTAGGCATGGCCTCTTCCGATGGCCGACCGTCGAGCGCTGGGTCAGAGAGCACATGGACGTTCGGGCCGACCACGCCCACCGCCTGTGGGCCCTCTTGCTCTTTCAGGTCTGGCACGACCGGGTCCTATCTGCCCGCCCCGTCGAGGTCGGACTTTGACGTCTCCAAGTCGGCAGCATGCCCTGCTGAGGGATGAGGATGCCCGTAGCACGGGTATGGACGGGACGGGTCGAACCCGCCAGAGACGCAGTTCCTCAGGAAGCTCAAGGTCGAGCCCCTTGCGAGTCTGGACCGAGAAGCTTGGCCGAAAATCCGTGATCAGGTCCTGGCCGCTGGCCTAAAGGGAAACTTTTTGGAAAAGCTTCGGAAGAAGAAGCTCTCTTCGGAGGACGGCCTCGTCGAAGTCCTCTCCAAGCTGGAAAAAGAGGCCGCTGCGGATCATCAGAGTCGGGCTAATTCCCGGGAGGCCACGACTCGTCGGGGACGGCGGCCCCGTCTGACCAGGGAAGAGCCTGAGAAGGCGGGAGGAGAGGAAGAGGCATGAGCTCTCGGCTCGTCTATCGGGTGAACCTGGAAGCGATGGATTACGTCTTCCATGCGACGTTTCAAGTCGGACGCGTGTACCGGACAGGCCCTACATCGGTAATTATGCCCTGGCCTTCGCTTTCCATCGGTCCCGCTATCCTCGACGGGTAGAATAACTATGAGCATCCGCCCTGGCCTCGCCATCGCGAGGAGATCCGCCGTTGGGACGGACGGTGGTATATATTTCCGGCCCGTCCCGGGGACCCCTCTTTCGGATCGGCCGCAAAACCCTCAATGCCCTGGAAGAGGCTTACCGTCTCTTTCGGGTCAGGAACACGCAGTTGCCCGACCTGGGCCAAGCCGAGCCGATCGCTCCAGGCTCCCGCTTGGTCACCTATGTCATCACCCCCGACGACGAATGGAAGCCGGGCCCCCGTCTGATTCCCTTGGGAAAGTGGATGGACCCGTGCCGGGTGAAATCCGAACCGGCTGATCGCGTGGAGGTGCAAAACCTGTCAGACGTCGTCATCGAAGCTCGTCTCGACTGCAGGCGGCCCCGACCCGTCTATCTGGCTCTGGAGGACCTCCGCTTACGGCCGGCGCAGTTCGAGGGTGCCCTGCGTTCCCGGCCGGCTCGCATCGTGTGGGACGCTCGCTTTACCCAGCACCTCCAGGTCTTGAGATGGACCTTCCGAGACGAGACGGTATACCTACCGGACCTGGAACATCCGCACTTTGCCTGCCCTGCCGAGAAGGCGAGTTAGGACCCATGGAACCCATCCGATGGAGTTTAGCACCCACAGAATTACCCTGGATACCCGTCCCCGAAGACCGTCCCGTCCATCGGCTTGGAAGCCCTATACCCTTACCCAATCGAAGCCATAGACACTTGTCACCAGTTGCTTAGTGATAAGTAGTCATCTTTCATCTTTGTCTCGGCCCCCACGGTCAGCGGCAAAACGCTAGCCGCCTACCTACCCGTGTGGGTCCCCTGCTCGGGTCAACAGAAAGACCGACTCCGAGCTGTCGGCATCTATCCGACCAATGCCCTAATTGACGATCAGTTCTATACTCTTTGGCAATACGCCGGTCGCCTCAGAGGGGACCTGAAGAGGGACATTCAAATTCTCCATGCACCAGCCCTCGACCGACTGGCGGCCCAGGCGGAAGCCGAAGGCCATCGAGGGCACGGCGAACCGAACGGATCGCCCAGACCCTTGGCTCCGCCCAGATCATCCTGACAAATCCAGACATCCTGTTCTATCTCACCTTCTTCCTGTACCCCTCCGTGGGGGGAAGCCTTTGGGACGCCGTCGCCTATTTGGAATCTTTCGACCCATGGGTCGTGTACGAGTTTCATCTTTACGATACTTACCAGCAGGCTTGTCTCTTTTGGACGATCGGCGTACGTCGGCGGCGCGTACGGAGTCGGCCGACGATCGCCTTGCTCTTGAGTGCTACGCCCCGGGCCTCCGAGCGTCTGCGCCAGTGGGCCCAAGCGCTGGGCCTGGAATGGAAGCCCCTTTCCCAACCGACTCTTCCGCCTCTAGGGCGTATAGGCCATGGGGTTCAAGAATCTTTAGAGCTCTGGGTCCATGCCGGCAATTTAGAGCAGTGGGATGAAGAAGCCATTATTCGGGAACGCATCGTCCCCCTATGGGAACAAGCCCCTGACTTAGTCAGTGCGAACCTGCCCGCCTCTCTTTGAAAGCGTGCCTTGCTACGTGCGAGGCCGACTGGGCCCACCCTACTGGGCCGGACGCATGTTCGTCAGACACTCGGCTTTCCTGATGGCCGGTCTTCTTAGTAGTGTTTGCGATAGCGACGGGAGTTAGGCCCTAGAACTTCCGTCAAGAACTCAAAAAGATGAAGTTCTCCGACAATTAGGTTTCCTGAACGATACCGCCAGCGAGGAGCGGCGGTAATCGCAGAAAAGCCGGGTCCTCGCCCCGCCTCCATCGGCGCTTTAAAGACCTAAAACTCCTACCAGGACCGAAACCGGCAAGGCCTTTCCCGAGTTCCAAGGCTTTAAAACCCTTATCCGGGGATCGAAAACCATGAGGCACAGACGTTTGATCCTCGCCGATGGGGCCTTAGAAGGGCCTGTATTCCAACTTTCCTCAACCGGGGGTTCCGAAGTTCTGAGACCCCTATCAGGGATTGAAACGGGTGGATCTATTGCGGGGATGTCTTCGAAGACAACGTGTTTACGTGGGAGGGCCGATGGACTCACCGGCGCGTAGACGTCTTATGGATCAAGATCGTCCGAGGGCATGTCCGGCAGTCCGGCATCTTGCTATGGTCGGAGGTTCACCGCTCGTCCTAAAAACGGTGGCGGGCTATCAGCGGCAGGTCATGCATGTCTCGGAACTCGAGATGCTTTAACCGTCGGAAGCTGCAAACGGATCACTTTGAAAGACATCCTGGCGGAGCGGTCTTGCTGAATGAAGGGGGAGGTCGAATATTAGACGGGGAGATGTCAGGGGGACCCCGATCTAACGAGCGGGGTCAGGATGGTAGGGGACCTGCTCTACCGAGCGGGGCTTGGACCCTGCATTTGTACCCTTCGATGGGAGGTGCTGGGTGTCCGTCGCAAGGGTCGACCCCGTCCGTTTGGAAGTCTTCCGCCACATGCTGGGGGCCATCGCCGAGGAGATGGGCTCCGTCCTGGAGCGGAGCGCCTACTCGGCCAACATCAAGGAGCGGCGGGACTTCTCCTGCGCTGTCTTCGACGCTGGTGGCCGTCTCATCGCCCAGGCCGCCCATATTCCGGTCCATCTCGGGGCGATGCCCCTATCGGTTCAAGCCGCCCTGGAAGCCTTCCCGGACCTCGAACCCGATGACATCGTCCTCCTGAATGACCCCTACCAGGGCGGGACGCACCTGCCGGACGTGACCCTGATCTATCCTGTCTTCATCGAGGGTCGCCTCACGTTCTTCACGGCCAATCGGGCTCATCAATCAGACATCGGGGGTATGACCCCAGGGTCCATGCCCCTGGCCTCGGAGATCTTCCAAGAAGGCCTCATCTTACCGCCGGTCCGTCTGTACCGACGCGGGGAGCGTAATGAAGACCTCTGGCGGGTCTTGCTGGCCAACGTCCGGACGCCGGAGGAGCGGGAGGGCGACCTACTCGCCCAGGTCTATGCCTGCCGAGTGGGCGCCCAGCGCCTTCGGGAGCTTGTCGGGAAATACGGCCGGGAAGAGGTCCTCTTCTATAGCCAGGCCCTGCTGGACTACTCGGAGGCCCTCATGCGGCACGCCCTGGCCCAAATCCCCGAGGGCCTGTACACTTTTGAGGACTTCTTGGACGACGACGGCTTCTCGGAAACGCCCGTCCGCATCCGGGCCACCGTTACGGTCCGGTCGGCTCAGGCCGTCGTCGACTTCACGGGCTCCGACCCCCAGCGTCAGGGCAGCGTCAACGCCGTTTACGCCGTGACGCTGTCGGCCGTGCGGTACTGCTTCCGGGCCCTCCTGGAGGGCGATGCTCCGACGAACGACGGCCTCTTCCGTCCGATTACGGTCGTCGCCCCTGCAGGGACCGTCGTCCATGCCCGGCCCCCGGCACCCGTCTCGGCCGGCAACGTCGAAACGTCCCAGCGGATCGTGGACGTCGTCCTAGGAGCCCTCGCCCAGGCCGTGCCCGACCGCATCCCAGCTGCCGCCCAGGGGACGATGAATAACCTGACCTTCGGGGGCATCTTCCAAGGCCGGCCCTTTGCCTTCTACGAGACCCTGGGCGGGGGCGCTGGGGCTGGTCCCCACGGCGATGGCGAAAGTGCCATCCACACCCACATGACCAACACGATGAACACGCCCGTCGAGGCCCTCGAACGGCTGTTCCCCGTTCGAATCTGGCGATACTCGATCCGGTGGGGCTCCGGTGGCGAAGGCCGCCATCGAGGCGGGGACGGGATCGTCCGGGAAGTCGAGTTCCTGGCTCCGGCCCGGGTCGGACTCATCTCGGACCGCCGGAAGATGGCTCCCTATGGCCTCGCCGGGGGCCGACCCCGCCACCCGGGTCGGGATAGGTTGTTTAGAGTAGACCGGGCCCACGTCGACCAGCCGGGCCAGGTTAACTTGGAAGTGCAACC